>JAGGTX010000038.1 GCA_021163525.1 Caldifarciminota bacterium | reverse complement strand
CACCAGTTCCTCAAGCAGGAGGATAAATTCCTTTTTCATCCTGTATGCAGGAGGGGGAAAGCCAAAGGAGAAAACCGCCCTGGAAGGATACCTCAACCCACTTACCTGGATTCTTCTGTCGTTGAGATATGCACCCCTCCCCTTCTCTGCATGAAACATCTCATCCCTTATGGGGTCATAGACAACTCCAAGAATGATATTATCTCCATCAACAAGGGAAACAGAGATGCAAAAATAGGGTATGTGGTGGATAAAGTTGTTTGTTCCATCAAGGGGGTCAATCAAAAAGATTTTTTCCCCCGAAACATGGGCACCTTCCTCTGCCACTATTCCAGTGTCAGGAAAACTCTCCCTCAGCCTCTCAACAAGGAACTTTTCAGCAGCCCTGTCTGCCTCACTCACATAATCAAGGTTTCCCTTCTTTTCCACAGATAGAGACACTTTATGGTAATAATCAAGTAAAACCTTTCCTGCATCTTTAACTATTCCCTTTATATCCTCTATCATTCCTCCTCCGCCCTTGGATGTGCAAGTTTATAAACCTCCTTGAGTTTCTCCACAGTGAAATGGGTGTATATCTGGGTTGTTGAAAGGGAACTATGACCGAGCAGTTCCTGGACCGCCCTAAGGTCAGCACCCCTTGTGAGAAGATGCGTGGCAAAGGTATGGCGCAGGGTATGTGGAGACATTCTATTCAGGGATGCTACCTGTTGAATATAGCGTTTAACAATTCTCTGTAAATCCCTCTGTGCCAACCTTTTACCCGATTTACTTATAAATAAAGGTTTAACATCAGCCCACCTGATTTTCATATAATCAATCAATGCCTCTTTTGCCCTGGATGGTATTGGAAGTACCCTCATCTTTCTTCTCTTTCCCAATATTGTGAGTTTTTCTGCCCTGATGTCTATATCATCCACATCAAGACTCACAAGTTCAGATGCCCTCAGTCCAGTTCCATACAGCAGTTCAAGTATTGCCCTGTTCCTCATCTCAAGCGGAGTCTTTGGCTCAATAGAATCAAACAGTTCCTCCATCTGTCTCTCACTGAGGAATGATGGGGATTTCTTCCTTCTCTTTGGGGATTTAATACCTGCTGCAGGATTTGATTTTACATACCCCATCCTTGTAAGGTATCTGAAGAACGTCCTAATTGAAGAACTCTTCCTTGCTATGGAATCAGGTGAGTATCCCCTGTTTATCATTGTTCCAAGGAATGACCTTATATGCAGGGGCTTCACCTGATTAAGATTCTCAATGTCCATTTCCTTCAGGAAGGTTACAAACTGCTCAATATCCTTCTTATATGATTTCAAAGTGTGTGGAGACACATCCCTTGAGCTCAAATACTGAACAAAGCCTTCAATATAGGTTTTCATGTTTTCAGGTGTTTCTTCCTTGCAGCAGGGAACAATATGTTGTTAAGAATCAATCTGTAACCAGGTGAGTGTTTATGCAGTTCAAGGATGGTGGGTGGATCACCAATGTAATGGGCATAATCCTCAGGGTCATGACCTCCAAGGAAGGAAAACGTTCCCTTGCCAAGGCTACCAAACAGATACTTCACCTCATCAGTACCAGGCACATCTGCAAGAATAACTATCCCTGGCTTTATCCTGTCCCTTCTAAACCCAGTATCCTGCCCCAGGAATTCCTTTATAAACCTGGTGTGGTCCTGAACAAGGATTGTGGGAAGAAGGTCTCTCTTTGCATAAAACTCCTTCAAAACAAACCTTGTCTTCCTTCCCCTTATTGCCGCCTCACGGGTCACATCAACATCTGAATGTTCATAAACAGTTATCTGTGGTATAATATTAAAATTTGTAAAGGCAAAGGTTCTTGAAAAATCCACCTTTGACCTGTATGCAGGGTCTATTCCATCACCGTCAATCTGTTCAGGAACTATGTCCACATCAAGATACGCAAGGGCAATATCAAGGGTGATGGGTGCAGAGCACATGGCAAAAAGAAAACCTCCGTTCTCCACATATTCTCTTATTCTCCTTGCAACATCGTGCTTCATCTGCCATACCTTTCTGTAACCAAGCCTCCTTGCCGTTTTCCTGTTAACCTCTTCAACCTTTTTATACCATGGTGTGTTCCTGTATGATAGATAGAACTTCCCGAACTGTCCTGTAAAGTCCTCATGATGCAGGTGTAACCAGTCATACTTTCTCAAATCCCCATTAAGAACCTCGGGGTCCCATATCCTGTCATACGGTATCTCTGCATATTCAAGGGCAAGGGTTACTGCATCGTCCCATGGCCCTTCAAATTCTGGTATGTAAACCGCAATCCTTGGTGCCTTTTCAAGAAGCACCCTCTCCATATTTCCTCTCTCTATTTCAGCATAAATATCATTAACCTGGTCCTCTGAAATCTCCTCCCACCTTACACCCATGACATTTGCCCTTCTCTTTATGCCATCCAGTGAGGGAAGAAGAAAACTCCCACCACGATAGTTTAAAAGCCACTCTGCATCAAGCCCCTGTTCAAGAACCCAGTATGTTAGACCATATGCCTTCAGATGGTCGGTCTGTGTATGGTCCATGGGTATAAGAAGCCTTGAAAAAAGGAATAAAAGGATCATTTTATGAGGACTGCTGAGGAGAGTGAAACCGTTGTCTGGCTCCAGTCAGGCTCAGGGAACTGGACATTCTCATCCTCAGGGGATGTATCCTGTGGATGGCTGTTATCTCCCCCTGTGGTGAAAACCTCTATATAGATACTGTCAGGACCCCCAAGCCATTCAAGGGGGATGAAAACCTCCATGAAGTCAAGTGATGCATTGTAAATAAAGATATCCCTGCCAATATCTGTATAATTCCAGTCGCCATTGAAGGTTATGAAGTTGGCAGAGGTGATTGAATCAACATCTTCAGCATGCCAGAAATAAACAACAAAGGGTGGATAAATCCCATTATAATCTACAAGCCTATTCCACGGGTCATTCCCTGCACCACAGTCATAGATTGAATCAGGGAATATATAAATCCCATAGGCCATCCCAAAACCAGCAGTGGAATAGGCATTGAATCCAATGTAAAGCATGGAATCATCCTTAACTGCCCAGAGTGTATCCAGGTCAAGACTGGTTTCAGATATATCACCAACCCTGTCAATACCTGCAATATCATCCATTGAAAAATCATTCACACCATCAAGGATATGGATCACCGGACCATTGTTCTCGTTCTCTATCTCAGGTGGATTAAAGAACAATCCAGGTTTCTGACATCCCCAGATAAGAAGAAGTATGGAACTTACAAAAAAAAGCCGTTTCATAGTCTTATCATAATAAATGTAAATACATTGTCAAGTCAGGGGTTGACCAGATTGTTGATCAGGACTGAAATCTTTATCTCCTCCCTGTTTTGAAATGCAGTAAAAAATCAACAATCCAGTTCTTTAAATCAGGATTCAGCACAAGGGGAGGGTTCTTCCAGTTAAAGTCAAGATTTATAGAATCACCTTCTTGAATGAAACGGAGCCTTCCATGATTTTCAAGCCACATATCCACCTCTCCCTTCTTCCCATGAAAAATACTATATACTGGCTTACCAAGTAGTGCTGCCTCCCTGTTCATTGTCCCTCCTCCACTGATAACAAGGTCGGCATCCTTAAGCATACTTATGCCATCCACCTCCTTTTCAAGCACAATGATATTTTTATATCTCCCAAACTTCTTCATTATCTCTTTCCTCTGGCAATCTGTTCTTGGTACAACAATAACTGTTATGTCTTCTCTGGATGCGAACTCAGAGAGCAGGGAGTTTAAGACTTTTTCAGCCATGGGATTATGGTAGTGGGCCATGGATGCAGGTGGCCTTACAACCACAATTTTCCCCCCTTTAAGGGATAACCCCTTTCTCCAATCGGGTGTGTATTCGTGTTCCCATATGTATAGTTCTTCCTTCAACCCAGGAAAAACCCGAAATTTTTTTTGCCCTTTTAACATACCCTTAAAAACAAATGGCATCAGAATAATATTTGCAAAATATCTGAATATAAAATCGGATATGTGTTCATAATCGTACATGGTTACAACAGGTATCCCAAGAAGTCTTGCTGGAACAACCTGGGAACGGGAACCATGCGCAAAGGCAATATCTATATTCTTATCCATAGCCCATATGAAAAGCCTGACCATCCTCAAACCAAGATGAAGTATCTTCAATATTCCTGACTTTCCAGGGTGTCTCCCGATAAGAAAATACCTGAGACCCTTCATATCAAGGAGCCCCCTTGTATTCCCGTAGTCCCTTGCTGTTATTAAAACCTGATGCCCCCTTCTTTCCAGTTCCTTAACAATGGGTTCCATTAACAGAACATGTGGGGCATTATCTACATCTATCCATACCCTCATAATTTCATGTTAAGGCAAAATTTATTCTTTGACAAGCCATTTTAACCAGGGACATATGTAAGTGTCTGGGGAATCATAAACCATGCCATTTCTAAATACCAATCACTCCTTGACACCTATAAGAT
>JAGGTX010000129.1 GCA_021163525.1 Caldifarciminota bacterium | reverse complement strand
CCTTCACTGGTTCTGAAAGAAGGGAGAGAAACCTCTCTTTATACTCAGTAACCTCTATTACTTTATCTTCCTTCTGTTTTTTCTCCTCTTTTTTCTCTTTCTTAACAACTCTTTTTTTCTTATCAGGCCTCTTCCTTACTGGTTTTTCAGTGGAAACAGCGGGCCTTTCCCTCCTCTTAATCCTGATAAATCCTGTTTCAACGAACAGGAAGGTAAAGATCCCAAGGAGGAATACAGATACGATTATACCACCGGAGAGACCAATCCCATCCACAATCAGATTACCCACCCTGGAACCAAGTTCACCAGACCACACAGGCGGAAGATTGAAGTATCCAAGTGTAATAAAAAGGACAAAGAATAAACCCGTTATATAACCTCCTATCCTGAAAAATAACCTGTTGAAGGCGTTCCTGAGGAGCCCCACTCCTCCAAGAAAAACAAGCAATGGAATAACAAGTGAACTTATTCCAAAGGCATTGAAGAGAAGTCTGGATAAATGATGGCCAAGGGGTCCAAAAAGATTCCTGTTAACACTCCCTGAAATCAGGTATGAAACCATACTCAAAAAGACAACAATGGAGAGAAAAAGGAGAAGGAGGCCATTCAACCTCTGCTTCTTCCTTCCCTCCATATCCCTGAGAACAAGGTAAACTGCCCTGCTCAAAAGAACAAGCAGTCCAATTGCAAGCAGAATATAAAGCACAAGCATAATTCCATATTAACCATTATACCTATCCAAGTCAAGCCTGCGCTATGCCCCTAAAAATCTATACAAAATATAAACATATGCCTCCTCTAAAAGTCCTTTTAAAAACAGGATTTGCTGTAACATAGATTGAACCTATGTCACCTTTAGATATAACTCTAAATCCGCAGGTGTCGCTTTCTCCTGGTTCTACTCTAAAATCTGACCTGAGTAAAGAAAATTCCAGAACCTTTTTCTTACCTCTAACAATATAGTTAAGTTTACCGCAAATCCCCTTCTTTAATTCCCCACCATCAATGAAAATCTTTCCTGTAATATTTCCTCCAGGAGGGCAGAATCCATGGCTGGAAGGGGCGAAAGTAAGATTAAGGATAGGTTTTTTAGTTTTGAAAGTAGATTCAAATTCCCCACCTGGCTCTCCATCCTCATCCCCATCAAGTCTCACACTATCCACACTCATTGCATCATCTGTTATTGTTACCCTGTATTCTGTGAAATAATCAAGGGTATCTATTTTAACCCCAACCATTGTATTACCCCCACCCCATTCAAATGACTTTATATCAATATTCTTGCCACTGCAGTCCTCTATGCTGATTGAGGAATCTGTGGAGGAGGTATCAGTTCTATATGTAAAAAAGGGGGCTTAAAGCCCCCTTTTTACTGATTTATATAATCGTAGTACTTCTCAAACTCCTGTTTTGAGATCAATCTCTTTATATCCATTCCTGTTTTCTTCTCCTTCTCTGCAACAACAAAACTAACGGGAATGGTGATTGTAACATCAATCGTGTCATTGCTGGTTGTATCCACATAGGTGAAGGTGGTATCATTACCATACCAGCCAATCATATCAGTGGTATCAAGGGTATTATTACCATCTGCATCAATTGCAGCAACCATGTAGTATTCACCAGAAGGCACTGCGAGAATCTCAAAGGAACCATCCGAACCTATGGGCCCAAAGCCCTTTACAATGTCTGTTATTGCAGAGAGGCCTGATTCGGTCAAATCCTGTATCTGGTCAAGGTCATCAATGGAACTAAGAAGGATAACAAAACCACCATTCACATTGTTACCTGATACTGTACCCTCTATGCTAGCTCCAAGGCTCTCCTTCAAAAGGTCACATGATGGGATTCCCACAATCAACAGAAACAACATGGGTAGAAACAACTTCTTCATAGAAACCTCCTTTCTTTACACATCATCACTGTCCCTTTTTGTTAAATAATAAATGTCCCTGTGGAGTTTATAACCAAGCCTCTCAGCCATCCTGAATGAGGGTTCATTCCCCTCTTCAATAAGCATGGCGAAAATCCTTGCTCCCCTGTTTCTCAAGGCATCTTCACAGGCACAAACAAGCATCTTTGCTATACCTCTTCCCTGGAATTCCGGAAGCACTGCAATCCTGTTTATCCATCCCTTTCTACCGTCCCATGAACCTATCACAACACCAACAAGCCTGGCGTTCACCTCTGCCCCAATGAACAGGTCACCAGATTCCTCTATCTGTCTCTCAATCTCCTCCCTGCTATCCCTTCCGCGAGGCTTATATGGAAGTCCAGAAGCCTCCCAGATTGAGACCATATCATCATAGTCTTCTTTCTTCAGGTTCCGCAACCTTATCTCCATATAGGTCTAATTATAAAGATTTATGGTGGATAAGCAAGGGGAAACTGAGTCTGGTTGGTTATTTTTTAATTGACAAAAAATCAACATAAAATATTATTATTCCATGCTGGTTGAACCCTACTCAAAGGAAATGGAGGAGGAATGGGACAGTTTTGTATGGAGAAGTGCCTCTGGAACAATATTCCATACAAGACGTTTCCTCTCCTATCACCCTTCAGAGAGATTCAGGGACAGCAGCCTTGTATTCAGGGAGAAAAACATAATTGCCCTTTTCCCGGCTGTTGACCTTGATGGCGTCCTCTACTCCCACAGAGGTGCATCCTACGGAGGATTTGTCTATATGGATAATCTATCCATAAAAAACTCCTTCAAACTAATTGAATCCCTGATTGATTATGCAAAAAACCATGGATTCAGGCACATTGAAATGACACTCCCTCCCCTTATCTACCT
>JAGGTX010000174.1 GCA_021163525.1 Caldifarciminota bacterium | reverse complement strand
TTGCTGTTCCTGAACCTGTATCACCAGGAAGGATAGCAGGTGTTCTTGGTATCAAGCCTGATGAGGTGAGAAGGATTGTCTCCCTGTTGAATCAGGAATACAGGGAACAGGAGAGGCCATATATTATAAAAGAGGTTTCGGGAGGGTTTATCATGTACACGCTCCCAGAGTACGGGGATATTATAGCAGGTGTCCTGGGTAAGAAATACACAAAACTTTCAAGGGCATCAATGGTGACCCTTGCAATTATTGCATATAAGCAACCTGTTCCAAAGTCAGAGATTGACAGGATAAGGGGGGTTGACTCCCAGGCCTCCATACAGACTCTCCTTGAAGCAGACCTGATCAAGGTTGTGGGCAGGGGAGAGGGGATTGGACATCCGTATCTCTATGGAACAACAAAAAAGTTTCTGGAAATCTTCAAACTCAAGTCATTAAAGGACTTGCCACCAATCAATGATGAGGATAGCCCGCTATTTAGCGCAGGCAGGGATAACCTCTCGCAGGAAGGCTGAAACCCTTGTTAAAAAAGGGCTTGTGAGGGTGAATGGAAAGGTTATCCGTGACCTTGCCTTCAAGGTAGACCCTGACAGGGACAGGGTAACACTATCAGGAAAGCCCGTGATACTCAGCAAAAAGAGGGTTTATGTGCTGCTCTATAAACCCAGGGGATACCTCACTGCATCAAGTGATAGATACAAGAGACCACTTGTTAAGGAGCTTATAAAGATACCAGGTGTAAGGCTTTTCCCTGTGGGGAGGCTTGACCTGAACTCAGAAGGGCTCCTGATAATGACCAATGATGGTGAACTCACATACAGGTTGACCCACCCAAAATTTGGTATTGAGAAGGAGTATATTGTTTATCTTGATAAGGAACCGGGGGAGGAACTTGAGTCCCTGATTCAGGGAATACAGGTTGGTGAGGATTTTTTGAAGGCAGAGTATGTAGAAAGGCTCGGGAATAAAAAGGTGAGGATTGTTTTGAAGGAGGGGAAAAAGAGAGAGATAAGGAGAATGCTGGGAGAACTTGGATACAAAACAAAGAGACTGATAAGGGTTAAGGAGGGCCCTCTCCATCTGGGGAGATTGAGGCCTGGTGAATACAGACTTTTGAAACAGAGGGAGATAAAGGCCTTAAAAAAATATGCGGGGATGGAAGATGAATAGATATATCGCATTTGACCTTGAGACAACAGGGCTCTCAAGGGAGGATGACCTCATCATTGAGATAGGGATGGTGAAGGTTCAGGATGGGGAAATCATTGAGCGGTTCCAGAGTTTTGTTAATCCTGGAGTTCCTCTCAGGGAGGAGATATCCGTTTTAACGGGGATCACAGATGAGATGCTTAAGGATGCACCTTCCATATTTGACCTGCTTGACAGGGTTTCAGATTTTATTAAGGGGGAGGTTCTTGTTGGGCATAATGTTGAATTTGATGCTGGTTTTCTTTCAAAGTACATCCCCATTGAGAATACGCTTTTGGATACCCTTAAACTCTCAAGAATACTCCTTCCATTCACACCCGACCACAAACTCGGAACCGTGGCGAGGTATCTCGGAATAGAGGTACCTGTTGAGCACAGGGCACTTGATGATGCTATAACCACATACCATATACTTGAGAAACTGAAAGAACTCATACCTGAAACCGACTACAGGGTGCTGATTGGCACAAGGGATATATTGCCTGAGGGTGGAGAAAAGCAGTTCCTTGATTACCTTGTGAATCTATCCGTGAAGAAGGGATTGAATGCAGAAGGGTATCCATTCCCCGTTCCTGGAAATGTTAAGATTCCTGAAATGGAGGAAACAGTAAAGATTGATGTAGAGAAGGCACTCTCCTCTGAAATCCTTGAAAGAAGGGAACAGCAGGTTGAACTTGCAAAGAGGGTTGAAGAGGCTTTTGAAAGGGAGGAGTTTCTCATAGCAGAGGCGCCTACTGGTATAGGAAAATCACTTGCATATCTGCTTCCCTCAATGAAATTTTCAAAAGAAAAGCAGGAGAAGATATACATATCCACATTTACAAAGACATTGCAGGAACAATTGTTGAATAAGGATATTCCCCTTGCAGAGAAACTCACTGGATTGGGGGTAAAGGTTGTTCTCCAGAAGGGAAAGAACAACTACCTGTGCCTGAAAAAATTGGTAAACATGCGGGGGGATGAAAAACCCGAGGTTTATGCAGGTCTGTTTTTCTGGTCAAAGATCACGAAGACAGGTGACCTTTCAGAGGTTTTTCAAATATTGAAGAACACGGATATTATATATTACCAGATGGATGATACCTGCACAGGTTCTGAATGTCCATTTTACCGTGATTGTTTTTACTTCAGGATGAAGAGGGAACTTGCAGATGCAAACATCGTTCTTTCAAACCATGCACTCATATTCAGAGAGGGGATTGAGACCCCTTACATTGTGTTTGATGAGGCACATGAACTTGAGCGGGTTGCCACGGATGCCCTTTCAAGGACTTTCAGATATTCACATCTCAGATACCTCCAGAGGGTGATGAAACCGTTGCTAACAAGGAAAAAATATAGAGAGCTTGAGGAGAAAATGAAGGATATGGAGAAGGTCTATCAGGAGGTTGTGGATACGTTGATGCCTGCACTTGAGAAATTCAATACAACCCCCTATGACGAAAACAATGTAAACAGGCTGATCAAAATATCCGACTTTCTGG
>JAGGTX010000071.1 GCA_021163525.1 Caldifarciminota bacterium | reverse complement strand
TTTTTCAGCCCTTTCACTCCCACCAAATATTCTGAATCTCCTTATGATCTCCTCTTTGTCATAACCCTTTTCAAGAAGGAGTTTGAATTCACTGCTTATGTTTTCTTCATCAACAGGTCCCCAGCATCCAATACATGGGACACCAAAACTGGGGCATATTGCACCACATCCCCCTCTTGTCAGTGGACCAAGACAGGGCAATCCTTTCAAAAGAAGACATTCGTTCTCCTTCCATTTGCATTCAGCACACACAGCAAAGGTGTAGAGGTTTGGTACTGTCCCGAGCAGAAGCCTTCCTGCTGCGTGGAGGAATTGCTCCTTTGAGATTGGACAGCCCGGGATGACATAGTCCACTTTTACATAGGCGGATAGAGGCTTTGGTTCCATTGGCTTTGTAAGGGTTACTGCCTTTTCTCCTCCATATACCTTTTTATATCTCTCCTTCCACTTCCCATCCCCAAGGTGCATGGCCTGAACACCCCCGAATGCTGCACAATGTCCAATGGCAACAAGCATATTTGATTTCTTCCTTATCTCTTTAAGGTCTTCAAGGTCTTTTTCAGTTGAGACAGAGCCTTCAACAAATGCTATATCAAGATGGACAGATTCGTCCTTTGCACTTGAGGCCATGACAAATGATTTTATCTCAAAGACATCAAAGAGTTCAACCAGTTCATCCTCACAGTTGATTATATTCAGAAGGTCCCCTGCACACCCTGTTAGTCCGTAAAATCCAACCTTTGGTTTCTTCCCCATGCTACCTCCTATATAAGTTCCTTCATGTGAATGACATCCCAGTAGGTGAATACAGGTCCATCAATGCATGTGTAGATGTATCCTATTGCGCAGTGTCCACACTTTCCGACACCACACTTCATTCTTCTTTCAAGGGACATGAGTATCTGGTGTTTGGGTATCTCCATCTTTATGAGTTCTTTTATAACATACTTGTACATGACTGGTGGACCGCACACTGCAACATATGTCATTTCAGGGTCTATTCCCTTTATGCGTGAGAAGAGATTTGTAACAACCCCTATATCCTCACTCCATACACCTGTTGGGTCTGAGTCAACTGTGAGCAGAACCTTTACATCATCCCTCTGCTTCATGGAAAGATACTCATCCCTGAAAAGCATATCATCAGGTGTTCTTGCTCCATAGAGTAGGTATATATCACCAAAGTCCTCTCTGTTATCAAGTGCGAACAGGAGTAGGGAACGGAGCGGTACTGCACCAAGTCCACCCATCACAATAATCAGATTGTGTCCCTTCATTTTTTCTATGGGGAAACCATTCCCATATGGTCCCCTTATCCAGATGAAGGAGCTTTCTTTCAACTCAAAGAGTTTCTCTGTCAGAACTCCCATCTTCCTGATACCAAATTCAAATAGACCTGGCCTTGATGGTGTTGATGAGATGGAAAATGGTGCCTCCCCAACACCTGGTATTGAGACCATCATGAACTGGCCTGGCCTATAGTCCATCATGTATGCCATATCAAGTGTATATGGTCTCACCTGGAAGAATCTCACATCCCTTGTCAGGTCATAAAACCTCACAATCCTTGCCTTATCCATTGTGAATATGTTTGTGGGCTTCACCTGATTAGCCTGCATCCTTCACCTCCTTTGCCCATATAGCATCCACCTTTTCGCCTTTTAGTGCCTTTGCAACATTTGGAACATTTATACCAACCGGGCATGTGTCCGCACATCTTCCACATCCAACGCAGGCTGGCTTACCAAATATACTCATGTACCCTGCAAGTTTATGGGTATAGAAGAGTTTTAGCCTCTCGGACCTGGCCTCCCTGAAGTTATGACCACCTGCCACCAGTGAGTATTCCCTGAACATACAACTATCCCAGTGTCTATTCCTCTCAATCTCACTCCCAACCCTGTAGTTATCCTCAACATCATAGCAGTTGCAGGTGGGACAAACCATTGAACATTGGCCACAGGAGAGGCAGTATTCACCCAGTTTCTCCCATATTGGAGAGTTGTAACTGATCTCAAAGATGTCAGGCATTGCAGTGAGGTCTATATCTGTTCTGAACATTCCATCCCTCTTCTTTCTCCACTCAATGTATTTCTTTATATCCGCCTCTGTAACATCCTCATCAATCAGGTCTTCACCCATCTTCTGAAGGTCGTCTCCAAGTGAAGAACCTATCCAGACAAGGTATTCATTCCCTATGTCGGACAGGGCAAGGTCAAAACCTTCCTCAACTGAATGTGTGTTTGTGGATTTGCAGAAGCACTTATCATCTGGTTCGCATGATAGCCCGATGATTGCTGTGTTTTCCCGCCTTGTTTTATAGTATGGGTCTGGATAATTGGAGAGGAAGAGTTTGTCAAGAATCAGTATTCCGTGAATATCACAGGGATGCAGACCAAAGAGTATCCTTTTCTTTGTGTCTATCTCCTCGTTCCACTCATCCTCCTTAAATGTAAACATCCTGAACTTTGGAGGAACAAAAAACTTTTTTGGGGGTATGATGGTTCTTAATGCCTTCAGGTCAAAGTTTTCAGGGTCAGTGTGGGCATACACATACCTGTCACCCTTTTTAACAGGCCCCCACACCTCTCCAAACTCCTCAAGTTTTCTCAGAAAAGGCACAAGGTTTTTCTTCTTCAGTTTCACCACCCTCATATAACCTCCTTTGATAAATTTTTCACAAATTTATAAACATAATGGGTTTTGTCAATA
>JAGGTX010000134.1 GCA_021163525.1 Caldifarciminota bacterium | reverse complement strand
ATATCTTCACGTGATAACAGTTTAATTCTCATATCCTTAAATCTGTCACTCTGGGATTTTATAAAATCCCTTTCTTTTTCTTCAAGGGTGGCAAGTATAGGATACACGGATAGCCCAAACTTTGTTTTAATTGAATTCATTTTATGCAGTGTTTCACCCAGTATTGATCCCTTCTCCCCTGCCTTCAAAAGAGTTTTGCATTCAATATAATAGAATTTATTATCATGGACCAATGCAACATCAATGTCATTGGGAACACCATTCTTATGAATATAGAGGTGCACCGCCAAGAATTCTTCCGATATATTGCTGAGCAACTCAAAGTAAATATATTCTTCAAACCAGTTCCCTGATAAAAATTCAATTATATCCTTTGAAAGAAAATTCTCATTCCTGAGCCTCAGCAATTGTTCCCATATAACTGAATTTTCATACTCTGCTTTTTCAAACAAAGAGATAAGTGTATCCCTGATACTTGCTGGTGAAAGATTAAGTTTTTTTATCACATCACTAATTTTCTCTAAATATATACCCTTTTTCCTTCTAACCTTCTTATTATTTCTAAGCTCTCTCATTACTTCAAAAAAAGCATTATTATCATCCTTTATAAAAAATTTAAGCACTGAACGGGTTATACCTTGATTTCCTACAGGATTACCTTTCTTAAACTCTATACCATGAGACTCTAAATACTCCTTAAGTGTTAACCTTGTATTTATTTTGAACCTATTATTTATTCTTTCAGGAAGTATTTGAATGTAAGTATTTTGAGGAAAAGGAATATAGTAAACATGGGGTTTGTTCCCGATAAAGAAATCGTATGTAGCAATCGCCATCAACTTTGTTCCACCCGTTATATTCACAATGAATTCAACATCATCTCCAACTTCCTCAAAGAAGGTTTTAAGTTTCTCCTGAGTATCTTTCACATCGTCTTCTTTAACTTCAACAAGTTTTACTTTCTTCTCATCAAGACCACAGGCATTGATAATGTAAGAATGTTTCTTATCCTTTTTCATGCGAGGTGTAGTGATAAACAGGTAAATATCAATGGGATACATCTTCCCAAGTTCCTTTATTAAAAGGACATTGGGGATTGTTTGCGCACTGACAAGCGATACAAGGCATTTTCTTCCCATCATTTGCTCCTTTCTTGACAAATTTTTCGTAATCAATTATCCTCCAAAAAAGGAGGATGTTATGGGTGACCTTCCTGTTCATTATAAACCAGATTTAACCAAAAGTGAAGTTCAAAATCTGGAGTCAACTTACAGAAAAAAGGTTAAGGAACTTCTTAAACTTACTGATATTAAAGAGATTAACAAGTTTTATGATGAAGAAGTTTTTCCTCTAAGTATGGCAAGGTTTTATTATGAATACTATCTTAATACGGAGGTTGTTGATTATCTTTATCTCCCTGTTGGGTTGCAGGTTAACTCCCCTATTTTATCAGTGCTCGCTTCACCTGCAAAACACATTGTTTTTATAGCCTCAACTGAATCAAAGAAGGTATGCAGAGAGGTTGCTAAAATACTGAAAATAAAAAAGGACAACTATTCCATACTATCGTTCAGAAAGGAGCCCTATTTTGATGAGATAATTGAAACTGTTGCAAGCCACTTTTTCCTCAGAAAAGAGTCCAGAACAACCTTTGTGTTTGACATAACTTCAGGTAAAAAGACAATGTCAATTGCAATTGCCAGTATCGCTATAACCTATGACATGCCAATGGTTTACATTGAATCAACAAATGTTAAAAAGATGTTCAAGGGGATAAATGAGGTAAAGACTTATCTCCCTTCAGTGAAACTTCTTTTTGAAAAACTTGAGAAGGGTGAATAACCATGAACAGATTTCATAACTATGATTCACTTATAAATGCGGTTGAAAGATATAGATGGTATTTACTGAACGAAGAAACAAAAGAGTTATTTCTTACGAAAGGGCCGAAGATTGAAAAGGGTCTTGTGAAGATTGAATATAGGAATGACCTCTCTTTCTATACCTATGATGCTGAAGATAGTGAAATAGTTTCAATCTACTTTAAAAATAGGAAAAAGAGATATTATCCCATTGGAGAGGTTCTGACCATCAATCATGACAAAAAATTCCTCATTTTTAAACCATATAATCAAAGGATAATATCAAACCTCACAAAGATTGCTATCAGGCCAAAGGATTATCTTAATGAATTCCTCTTTTTTATAAAAAACCATACAGATTTTGATAAATTCAACGAGTTTATAAAACTTTATAAAAAACAAACACCGGTCAAAAGCACAGTACCCGGAAGGTTTGGGAAGAGCATTTCCAGTCAAACAAAGACACTCATTAGATACAGGAAAAATCCAATCACCCTTATATGGGGTCCTCCTGGCACTGGGAAATCACACAACATAGGATACATTGTAAGTGCCTTACTGCTTGATGGATTTGATAAAAAAATTGTCGCACTTTCAAACACAAATGTTGCTGTGGATATTCTTACAAAAAAAATTTACAACGCAATGAAAAATGCAAAGATTGACATCAACAAACACAAAATACTCCGCTTTGGTTTCCCTATTCTTGAAGAATTACGGAGAGAGCAACCTTTACTGGCATACAAAAAGGCACATGATAGATACATGAGAAAATTCAGAAAACTTCAGAGGCAACTTTTCCTCTTTACGGTTACTGAAGGGAAAGATGTTGATATAGAAAAGGCAAAAATTGAAAATGAAATAAATATACTTAAAGAGGAATACACGCACCAACTGAAAAAATTCGTTGATGAGTCAAAAATTATTACTTTAACATTCAATGCATTCCTGAACAGGGTTGGTAAATACATTGATCCCAAAGATGTAGGTTGCATTATAGTTGACGAAGCAAGTATTGTTCCTATTGCTTATTACTATATTGTTTCCCAGATTGAATTGAACCATTTAATCATAGCAGGCGACCCTGAACAATTGAAACCAATATTTAAAGGCAAGGAAGGGACCTGTGAAGAATACTGGTTTTCTCACAACATCTTTGATTTATTCAATATTAAAGCAGTAAATGGAGAGACAGTTCATTTTTTAAGGGAACAGAGAAGAATGCCACCTGATATATGTAAATCTATAAGCAGGGTGTTTTATTCTGGTAACCTGATTACAGCAAAAGATAAAAAACCAACAAAAGAACTTTGGCCTGAAAAGGCTGACATTATTAGGGTTGATTATTCAGATGTCCAGATACCTGCTGAACTTGTTTTTAAAAATGTAAGAAACAAAAGGTCCTGCTATGCCTCTTTTCTCCTGCTTAAATACATAAAAAAACTATATAAAAACCCTGACCTCTCTTATCTAATTGTTACTCCTTATAAAAACCAGAGGAAAAACCTTAATATGCTTGTTGTTTCAAACTTCATAAAAGGTTCTCTAAAAATAGATGTCCTTACAATTCACAGGTGCCAGGGAACAGGCTCAGATATAGTTATCTTTGACCCTGCTCAAGTCTGGAACAAATTTCTATACCTTAATCCATTTTTGATTAATGTTGCAGCATCAAGGGCAAAGAAAAAACTATTTGTTCTTGCAAGTGATGATGACCTTAACAGAAACCGTGTGCTTAATGAATTGCTTAAAGATGCTATGGTTATCAGGTTTCCTCTTGAATAAAGAAAAAGATTATGATTATTCACCTATAATCAGCCTTCCAAAACCATAGAAATATGTTCTATAATATTTTTCCTTGAGAGAAACAACACAAACACCCTTATGAGACGATGCATGAATCATTTTACCACTTCCAAGATAAATACCAACATGGTCAACCCTGAAATGCTTAATCTTAAAGAATACAAGGTCTCCTGGAAGTGGGTTCGTAACCTTTGTGGCTATATCATAAAGTCCATCAACTGTTCTTGGTAGTTTAACATTCAAAACCCTTTTATAAACAGCATAAACCAGACCTGAACAATCTAATCCCCTATACCCTGTTCCACCATGAACATATGGTGTATTTACATAGGTAAGTGCAACAGAACAAACCTTCCTTCTAATACTTGATATCCCTGAATCAGATTGAGAAAATGATGGGATTTGTGAAGTCCTATATGATGATGAAACTCTGGAATTGTATTTTTTTGTTTTCTGAGTTCCTCTTGAAAAATACTGGCTAACTTTATGATTTGTAGCACGATGATTAAAATTTTTCAGAGTCTTTTTTACCTGATACTTTAAGGTTCTTCTTAACTTCGCCACGAAATACTCATGTTTGAATTGGTTATAAAGTGTATATCCACCGTAAAAAGCAAGCCCCAGAATTATCAATCTGAATAAGTTACCTATCAGTCTAAACATCCTTAAACCTCCCCTTAACTCCAGAATTGAATATCCTCTTTTGCAAGGAAACCTCTCATGGTTGAATCCAGATATAAGTAATTAGACCGCAGAAGCACGACGAATGCGAAGAGAATAAAGGAAACACAGGAAAGGATAAAATAGGAGAACTGAACAAAAACAATCACAGGGAAAACAACAACTCGTTTAAAAAATGATAAGGTTTCTGAAAGTAGAATTTTGAACGAAAAACTACCTGGATTAGAACCGTATGAGGAAAGCCTCTGTAAACTCTGCTTAATGTTAACCCACTTGTTCAGGTTTTCTAAGAAGTTTTTGGGACCTTTTATGCTTTTATAACAACAATTGAATAACACTTTGAAGCAAAAGTGGAGAAACTTAAAAATGTAAATCAACAACAAAAGAAAAAACATGGCAATCCTGTCCAATATGTCCACCAGAAATTCCTTTAATTTATGCATACAATTATTATAGAAAATCCTGGATTCTTTACAAGGGCAAATATACCCAATGGAGAGTGATTATTATGCATTTTCAAGTTCTGAAAGGATGGATTTGTATTTTTCTTCCAGTTCTTCAAGCCTCTGCTTGATGAGGCTTATTCTCCTTCTATCTTTGAAAAAACTGCTTTCAAGTCTCATGAGTTCTTCCTTTAATTTCTTATACTCCTCAAGTATCTCAATCTGCTCATCTATTTTATTCTCAGCACCTATCTCTTCAGCATAATCAAAAGCAAACTCCACAAGCATATCTATATCTTCTATACTTCCCTTAATGGATGAAACAAAGTTCTTATTAAAATTCCCAAACATCTCCAGGTAGGCCGCAAGAACAACAAACCTCTCATCAATTTCAAGTATCTTTTGAATGTGAGAATATGCCACTGGTAAATAAATACCCTGTGGCTCATATTTTTTCAATAAGATGTATTCTACAAACGGTTTTCTTAATTCTGGAGTCTTTTCAACATAAGAGATTATCTTACTGGTCAACTCACTCTTCAATTTTTGTTTCTCCCCGCCATCTATTAAATCAACAAGTTTTGACCCTCCAACCATCCCTAACAATCCTCCAATAATGCCTCCTGCAATTGCACCAAGAAGTCCACCAGCCCTCCAGCCTATGTATGCACCTGCACCAACACCCATTCCGCCCCCTACTCCACTGGATGTCATTTTGTAAACAAAGTATTTTTGCATTTCATAAAGTATGCGAGCAAATTCATGAATATTAGCAACATCTTTCTCAAATCTTTCCCACAGTGCAGAATTGGCCTTACCATATTTTCTTAAGTAATCATAGTCCTTTCTTTTTTGTGGGTCAATGAGAATGTGATAAGCTTCTGATACTTCAATAAACTTTTTCTTCGCATATTCTGGATCCAGTTCTGTCACATCAGGGTGATATTTTTTGGAAAGTTCTCTGTATCTTTCTTTTATCTCTTCCTGACTTGCGTCTTCTTCAACACCAAGAACTGCATAATAATCCTTCAATCTCTGCATAAAATCAGTATAAAGTGTCCATCAAACATTTTCAAGGGCAAACCTGCCTACATTTATTGATTGACTGAATTGTTCCCTTTACTCACAAGAGAATACATTCCAATAAATATTATTTCATATGTCTCTATTCCAATTTTTTTAATTTTAAGGATACCCCTGAACCATGATATTTGATGGAGACTTTCTAATCTCTCCACCTTCTTTATAAAATCTCTTGCTTTAATCTCTTTCTCAAGAATATATTCAACAAATAATTTCATAAATTTGTTCAATGTCTGGTTTGAATTCTTGGGGCATACAATACCTATCTGGGGTAGGTGGTTATTTTTTGAGAGAGAAAATGGTGGTGCCCCTTCTACGTGGCACTGACCATTGATTTTTACTAAGAGGGGCTATTGTCTCATTGGGATAAAAAGCAATTTCATAATCCCTCAATCCAGGCTCTCCCAAGTTTTTCCACTCCTCAAATCTTCGGGAAATTTTCTTTTCTATCTCTTTGTTTCCCCAGAGAACAATTTCATCCGGGAATAGAACTACAATTCCGCTTTTACTGAGATCCTTATCTTTATGCCACAACGCATAACCTCTTTCGTGTCCTTTTATTCCTGATTCATAGACCAATGCTTCTGGTTCCGTAATTGCAAGAAAGAATTCAAATCCAGCTCTTTTTATGGCCTTCTCTCTCTTCTCCTTTTCATTCTCATCTCCTTGAAGTAGGATTTCCTCTAGTTCTTGCATAATCTCTTTGCGTTTCTCTCCTTTTTCTACCAATCTCTGAAGAGCTCGTATTTCTCGAGCAAAATGCTCTGGAGCTGAATAAACTCCTTCAAAGCGGAGGAATCTTACAAAGAGAGTTAAAGAGCCTTTTAAAATACCATTTTCTTCTTGCAGAGAAACAAGAGTCTCAATACCCCTTGTTATTAGAGGAAAAGCAATGGTTCCTTTAGGAGCTAGTTGATCCATCCAAGGAATTTCAGGACAGCTGCAAGTAGCCAGGATAGAATCATAAGGGGCTTCTTCTGGATATCCTGCTCCTCCATCTCCAGTTATCACTTTTACTTTTTCAAAGCCAGCCCTTTTAAGATTCTCACGAGCCAGTTCGGCTACTTCTTGCTTTATTTCTATAGTTATGACCTTTTGAGGCTCTCCGACAATTTGCGCTATAATCGCCGCATTGTAGCCACTGCCAGTCCCTATTTCTAGAACTTTCATTCCCTTTTTGATTTTGGCATCTTCCAGCATAAAGGCCATAACAAAAGGCTGAGAAGAAGTGGAAATTACTTCTTTCCCTTTGACAATGATAGCCAGAGGCATATCAGAATATATTTTCTTGAGGATTTCGGGATCAGGATTGTTGTAGTCAAGAATGTGTTCGATAACCTCTCCATTTTCCCCTTCTTCATAAACCCTTGGAGTGAAAAGATGGCGGGGGACCTTTAGAAAGGCGTCTATAATCTCAGGAGAAATCTTCCTACCTATTCTTTCACTTCTTTCTTTGATGCTTCTTACCAAGTCTTCAACCATAGCCATTTTTAACTCCTTTTTTCCCTATTTTGCTTTACCATTACTCCTCCAAGCCCTATCTCGCACAACTTCTTCACATCCTGACCACATTTATTTTTGGTTTTATCCTCATATTACATCTCTCTTTTCATTAAGTTTAATTATAAAGTAAAGAAAAGCAAGTTCAAGACCAAATATTATATGTCATAGGGGGACGGTGCATGTATTCGTGTATTTATTAGAATGCATATTTTTTTTGAATATAAGCAGGTTACTTTAAACAGGCTGGTTTGGATAAAAACATCCCAAGAATTACACATTTGAATAGACCTCCAATCCCCTGACTACAAATAAATTACAATGGAGAGAAGTTCGCATAAATTTATAAATGCATAAATGCATGCACCGTCCCTT
>JAGGTX010000055.1 GCA_021163525.1 Caldifarciminota bacterium | reverse complement strand
CTTATGATAAATGTGAGGGGTTCGCTGTATATTTCCCGTGCAAGAATAATATTTTCTCCTTTTAGTAGCACACTTGACCCTGTTATTTTCACCTTCACACCCTCCCTGAACATCCACCTGTTTTTGTTCACCCACCATAGAGGGGCAATATAAACAGGTATTTTCCTTCCATTTTTCTCAACAATGATAACCACATAATTTTCACCATCCATTCTCACAATTCTTTTCCCAACGATCTTACCCTGAATCACGGTTACTGTTGCTGGATTGTATATGGTAACATGGATGGTTTTACCAGCAGGTTTGACCCCTGGATAACATCCTGAGAATAGTAAAACAAGCAGCAAAAATATCCATTTTTTCATGGCTCACCTCCATTCAGGTTCTTCCACTGTTCTTATTAATTAGACAAGGTATTTCAGGTTTTGTTCCCTGAATGAATAGTTCTCACCCTGTTCACCACAAGGTTTTTCCCATCAAAGTGCCCCTTTACCTGACATATACTCCCTGTCTCAGGCATGTAGTATATTCTATCGGGAAAAAGGACACATTCAAGGTAACCTGTTTCATCGTCAATTGTGAAGAAGCCCATGCGTTTTCCGTTTCGTGTCCATACAGACCTCCTTGCAGTCACCCTGGCAGTAATGGTTATATCCCCACAAAATCCATCAATATCTCCAATGGACATATCCCGCTCAATGTATGATGCAGGATGCCTTCCTGTGAATGATAGAACCTCAAGTTCCTGGAGCCAATGGTTGTTTTGCTTCCCCTTATATCTATATCTTTCTCCTGAATAGAGAATGGAGAACATCTCCTCCCTTGAAAGCCCGAAACTATCAAAACACCCTGACTTTATCAATGATTCAACCTCCCTTGTTTCAGGTGATACTTCCTTCAAGAATGTTCTGAAATCATGAAAAGGCCTTCTTTCCATTATCCTCTCAATGGTTTTTTTCTGGAGGAATTTTATAAAGGAAAATCCTGTCCTCAAATTCTTTCCTTCAATGGTGAATCCATAACCACTCTTATTTATATCAGGAAGAAGCACGGGCACTCCCCAGCGTCTTGCCTCTTCCCCATATGCAAAGTATGGATAAAAGCCTCCCCGTGCATTTATTATCCCTTTGAAGAATGTTAATGGGGTGTGGATTTTTGAATACATGGATTTATAGGCAAGGTGTGCATAGGCCATTGAATGTCCCTTGTTGAACCCATACCTTGTGAATACCTCTATCCTTTCCCAGACCTCATCAATCCTCTCCCTTCCCAGTTTATCTGCCTGTTTGAAGAACCGCTCCCTCAGAGGAATGAGGTTCTTACCCCTCTCTTTTGTGAGTACCCTTCTGAATGTATCTGCCTCTTCAGGGGATAGACCTGCAAATTTCACCAGGGCTTCCATTACCTGTTCCTGATATATGAATACACCGAGTGTATCCTTTAGCACAGGTTCAAGGGAAGGGTCAAAGGAGTCTATGGGTTCTTCTCCCCTTCTTCTTCTCATATACACCTCTCTGTATCCACCATCCTTTGCACCTGGTCTTACAAGGGCAAGTGCAATGCCAAGTTCCTCTATGGTCTCTGGCTTCATCTCCATAAGAATATCCCTCATTGCGGGACTTTCAATCTGGAATGCCCCAATGGTCTTCCCTCTGCCTATGTAATCAAAAACCTGTCTGTCGCTGTCAGGTATATTTTTATTCAGGTGAACAAGTGCACCAAACCCCCTTACACCAAGGATGTCAAGTTTCAGGAGCCCCAGATGTTCAACTGCCTCCTTTTCTGCCTGAACCATAATTCCTTTATTTCCTCTCTTCAGTGGAACCACATTCACAAGTGGAACAGGGGATACCACAATTCCAGAGGCATGGGTTGATATATGGGATGGTTTTCCCGTGATTCTCTCTACCCATTTAAGAATGTCCTCTCCCAGATGGTCACCTGCCATTGAAGGTGGAACACCCATTGCCCTTGACACAGCCCTTATTGCCCCCTTCAATTCAAACCTGTTTATTGTGGATATGTGTGCAGTGTTTTTGAATGTTCTTTTGATAAATTCTACAATCCTTTCCCTCTCCTTGTAATCCACATCAATGTCTATATCAGGTGGGTCACTCCTTGCACGGTTCAGGAATCTCTCAAACGGTATCCTGTACTTTACAGGGTCAACCACCGATGCACCATACAGGTGGAGGAGTAGAGAGCCTGCACCAGAACCCCTTACATTTACCATGATCCTGTTAGACCTTGCATAATCCGTGATTTTTTTTACCATGAGGAAATAGCCTTCAAACCGCTTTTCCCTGATGATGGATATCTCTTTTAAGAGCCTCTCCTTCCTTTTACTGTCCATCCCATTAACATCAGGATAGATAAAATCTTCATTTAAGTGGGGCATAAGGAATTTTTTGGAGAATGGGTTAAAATTGCACTTTTCAAGGATTTCAAAGGTATTCTTCAGACTGTCCTCTGGAAACCTGGAAATTTTATGAGGGGATGGCATCTCCCTTCCCGTGTCTTTAACCTGATAGATGCTACCCCTCCTTATGGCAGACAGCATGGAGTACAAGAAAACATCTTCGGCACTGGCATAGTAAACAGGTGGAACAGCAACGGGTTTTACACCTTCAGGAATGAAGGATTCTGGGGTTTCAACACCAAAGTACACATCAATTCCCCTTGCCTTTAAATCCCTGTATCTGTCAATATCAAAAACCACCACGCACAGTCCTTTTAATTCTGCCTTAATCCCTGAAAGAAAACGTGAGTAGTTTTCAAATCCCCTTATGTCTTTAACAAAGATGATGAGGCCATCCATCTCTGCACCAATAATGGGCTTCACCCCTTCCTCCTCTGAATGGAGAAATAATTCGTTCACACCGTAAAAATTGTCGTCAACAATCCCAATGCCCCTGTATCCCCATAATTTTGCAAGTGTTATATATTCTTTAATGGATGAGCCACCCCTTCCATACTCAGTGTGAACACG
>JAGGTX010000011.1 GCA_021163525.1 Caldifarciminota bacterium | reverse complement strand
TTAACAATTCTTTCACCTCTGAGTTCCCTTATTGCTTCATCAAGGAGTCTCAGATACATGTCATATCCAACCGATTTCATAAATCCACTCTGTTTTGGTCCAAGAACGGTTCCAGCACCCCTCATTTCAAGGTCCATCAGGGCAATCTTCAGACCAGAGCCAAGATGCGTGAATGTCTTTATGGCTGAAATCCTCCTCAACCCCTCTGGTGAAACCCCTCTCGGGATTATCAGGTAACAGAATCCCCTCTTTAACCCTCTCCCCACCCTTCCTCTCAACTGGTGAAGGTCACTGAGCCCGAATCGGTGGGCATTATTTATGATGATTGTGTTGACATCTGGGAGGTCAAGCCCTGACTCAATGATGGCTGTTGAAAGAAGCAGGTGGAACTTCTTCTGTATAAAATCAACCATTATCCTTTCAAGTTTTGAAGAGGGCATTCTGCCATGTGCAATCTCAATCCTCAATTCAGGCAAAATCTTTTTCAATTTCTCTCCAATTGAATCAATGGTCTCAATCCTGTTGTGCACAAAGAATACCTGTCCACCCCTTTCAATCTCTCTCATAACAGCATCCCTTATAATCTCGTTATCCCAGTGTATAACCTCTGTAACAACGCTGAGCCTGCCAGGTGGTGGAGTCTCAATAAGTGAAAGGTCCATCATTCCAGAAAGTGCCATGTGAAGTGTTCTTGGAATGGGTGTTGCACTTAAGGCAAGGTAGTCCACATTCACCTTGAGTTGTTTCAGTCTGTCCTTCTGTTTAACACCGAATTTCTGTTCCTCGTCAACAATGAGAAGTCCAAGGTCTTTAAATTGAATGTCCTTTGAAAGAAGCCTGTGGGTTCCAATAACAATGTCCACCTTCCCCTCTCTTATGCCCTCTATTATCTCCTTCTCCCTTGATCTTGTGAACCTTGAAAGCAACTCTATCCTTACAGGGAATCTTTCCATTCTCTCTTTAAACCTTATATAGTGCTGTTCTGCAAGGATTGTTGTCGGAGCAAGTATGGCAACCTGTTTACCATCCATAACCGCCTTAAATGATGCACGGATGGCAACCTCTGTTTTCCCAAATCCAACCTCTCCGCAGAGGAGCCTCTCCATGGGATATTCTGCCTCCATGTCCCTTTTAATCTCCTCTATGGCCTTCAACTGGTCATCTGTTTCTTCATATGGAAAGAGTGCCTCAAGTTCCTTCTGCCAGAGGGTATCCCTGCTGAATGCATGTCCCCTGGATGCCTTACGCATGGCGTAGAGTTTTAACATCTCTCCCGCAATCTTCTTCAGGTCTTCCTTTACCTTTTCCTTCTTCCTCTCCCATCTTGTCTTTGAAAGTGGTTCAATAACGGGCTTCTCTCCACCTGCATACCTCTTGACAAGGTATGACCTGTCAACGGGCACGAAAACCCTGTCTCCCTTACCATATTTAATACTCAACCCCTCTATCAACTGGTCATGAATTTTTATTGTCTTCAATCCTTCAAATATTCCTATTCCAAAATCATCGTGGACAACATAATCCCCCTCGGTGAATTCCTCAATTCCAGTGACAGGGATAACTGGCTTCTCCCTCTTTCTCCTTACTATCCCGAAAATATCTGACTCTGTAATCACTGCACACCCTTCCTCCGGAAGGATAAATCCACGTGATAGATGGGCTTCAATGTATTCAATCCCGGGGAAATCATCCTCCAGTAAATCCTTCATCCTGTCTATCTCTCCAGGTGTTTCAAGGGAAAGAATGAACCTCCAGGAGTAATGTGCCTTCAGAAAACTTCGGAGTTTTGAGAGGTCTCTTCCAAAGAGTGGTGAGGGTTCAAATGGTATTGTATTACCGGTGGGTGTAAGAAGGATTTCTGGTGTCAGGCCATGGGTCTCCTGTGAGACAACAAAGAATCCCCTCAACATTTCTGAAATTCTCTTTGAATCAGTTTTAGATGCGGGAATTGATACCTTTTTTATAAATGTCCTGGTTCTCTGATTAAATGGATTGAATACCCTCAGGGAAATAACCCTCTCGTCCTCAAGTTCAATCCTCACTGGCTCATCCATATGGAATGGGAAAATATCTATGATAAACCCACGAACGCTGAACTCACCCCTTTCAAGGGTTCTTGAAACCCTCTCATATCCCCCTGTTCCAAGGAGTTCAAGCAGAGCATCATAATCAATGTTATCTCCCTCTTTAATTGTTTTTATCCTCATCAGTGGCACTTCATCCTCAAGGTCCTCGGGGGAAAGGATGAGGACATCAAAATTCCCCTCCTCCAGAACACCTCCAATCTCTTCCTTATTCTCCCTGTAATATACCACGGGTTTTTTAAAGAAAAAACCCAGGTCCTCCCAGACCCTTTCCTTCTCCTTCCTATCCACTATCAGAACAAGGGGACTTCTCTCCCTGAGGCTGTTCAAAATCAAAAGCACCCCCGGGTAGGGTGGGAGTATCATCCTTTCCCGGAGGCGTTTCTTTACAGACCAGCCTATTTCTTCAACAATCACAAAGACAGGCCAAGGAAGCCCTGAAATCCAAGGAATGCAAGTGCCATGAGGCTTGCTGTGATAAATGCTATGGGAAGCCCCTTCATTGCATCAGGGACAGGGGCAGTATCAATCCTCATTCTTATACCTGCCATGAGCACAAGTGCAAGAGTGAAGCCGAGTGATACACCAATGGAATAAACGAGTGTCTGAATCAGAGAATGCCCATAGTCTATGTTGAGGAAGGCAACACCAAGGATTGTGCAGTTTGTTGTGATCAGGGGAAGGAATATACCAAGTGCAGAGTAAAGACCTGGTATCGCCTTTTTGAAATAAATTTCAAGGAACTGGACTAATGAGGCAATAACGAGTATGAATGCCGCTGTCCTGAGGAAAACAAGGTTCAATGGCATAAGTATATACTGGTATAGAAACCAGGTGATTACACTTGAAAGAACCATCACAAAGATAACACTCATGCCCATACCAACTGCCGTGTCCAGTTTTGAAGATACACCAAAGAATGGGCACAACCCCAAAAATCTCATTAAAACAATATTGTTAACAAGAAACGCTGATAAGAATAGAAGGAATAGACTCATGCGGACCTCCTTGCTTCAAAGTATCTTATGCCTCCCATGAGGAAGGCTATGACAAGGAAACCACCAGGAGGGAGAATCATAAAAAGAACAGGGTAATTCAGGAAGCCCTGCCCCAGAACCTTGAACCCCTCAAAACCACCAGGAATACTCATCCATGTTCCCTGTCCAAGAATCTCCCTTATGGTTCCCATTATGAAAATGGCAAGTGTGAATCCAATTCCACTTCCAAGTCCATCAAGGACTGCCTTACCAACAGAATTTTTGTATGCAAACCCTTCAGCCCTTCCAAGTATGATGCAGTTCACAACTATCAATGGAACAAAAACACCAAGGTTTTTTGAAAGTCCAGGAAGATATGCCTTCATCACATAGTCAACGATGGTTACAAAGGTTGAGATAACTATGATGAATATGGGGATTCTCAAATTATCAGGAATCACCTTTCTGAAAGATGAAACAATAAGGTTTGAGAAGGTGAGAACGAATATCACCGCTGCACCCATACCCAGTGCATTGAATGCAGAGGTTGAAACGGCAAGTGTTGGACATAGCCCTATTGCCAGTACAAGCACAGGATTATTCTTTACAATTCCATCAATGAATGTCTTGAGCATCATTCACCTCCCACCCTTTTGTATCCAGAAACAATGGCCTTTTTCAACGCCTCTGATGTTATGGTTGCACCTGTAATATCATCAATCATTCCTGCCTCATCGGGATTTATCCCTATAAATTTCTTTAGATATGTGTTTTCCCTTACTTTACAACCAAACTCCTTTGTTTCAGGAAATCCCTCATCAGGGGATTGGATATAAATATCCCTGATTTTCCCATCCTTCACAGCAACAAGGACACCAAACTTTCCTCCATAGCCCTCACCATAAGACAGATAGATGGTGCCCAGTGTTTCATTATCCTTGACAGCCATCCAGATTTTATCTCCATATTCTTTTATCTCTGCATCTGGGAAGAACTCTGAAAGATGCTTCTGATACCATTCATTCTCGCTCTTTTCTTCTTCCTTCAGGTATTTTTTGTATTTCTCCATCCCCAATCTTACAGCATTTGTTGCAGCCCTTGAGGAGATTGTAGCAGCAGTGACCGCATCCAGGGTTCCACCATCCTTTTTCAGTTTCACCTCTTCTTCCTTCTTTCCCTTAAACTGTTCCATAAACCATGGTTCTGTAACCTTCATTCCGAGACCGGGTGTCTCTGAAAGCCCTTCCTTTGGTATGTGAACACCCACAATCTTTCCTGTTGTATCCACCCCTACAATCACCTTTATAACACTTGCATAACCCCTCATTCCATTTACGAATATTATACCCAGTCTCTTTCCTTCCTTTTCAACGCACCAGAGGGTATCCTCTATAATGGGTTTGTAATCTGCGCCTTCAACAGGGAAAACAGTTTTAAGGTTATCAAGGAGTTTTTCCTTTGCCCTTTTCTCTATCTCGGGTGATGTCTTTTCATAGACAACTGCGAGCAGGGCAGATGCAACAATGGCTGTGATTACCAAAACAAATGTTGGTTTTAACATATCCTTCATTTTTTCACCTCCCCAAGATACTTTGGTCTGATCCTGTCAAGGAGAGGAACAAACATGTTCATGAACAGAATGGAATATGAAACCCCTTCTGGATAACCACCCCATACCCTTATGAGCATACATATAAGACCACCACCAATTCCGAATATCCACCTGCCTGCTGGTGTGACCGGTGAAGTGACCATGTCGGTTGCCATGAATAGCCCACCAAGGAACACACCACCAGACAAAATATGGAATAATGGACCTGCCGGTGTGAGTCCTGCCAGATAGAATATCCAGGCAACAACAAAAACAGTTCCTATGTATCCAACACTTATCCTCCAGTCTGCATACCTCATCACAAAGAGAAAAATAGCACCTATAAGGAGAAGGAGTGCTGATGTCTCACCAATACATCCTCCAACATTCCCTATAAACAGGTTTTT
>JAGGTX010000061.1 GCA_021163525.1 Caldifarciminota bacterium | reverse complement strand
GAATACTCATTGGCTTGAATGGAATGGTGCTTCCCTTTGCCTTAAGATTGAACCTCAACATAAATGGAATACCAGTAAAAATGGCAAGGGGAGTAAAGAGCCACTGATTTAAAGAGAGTTCCCTTATCTCAACATTCATGATGGATGCAGCAACAACAAGCCCCGGATACAATGGCCAGAAGTATTCCCAGATGTGTCTGTACCAGAAGTTGATGTATGTCTTCTGTTCGGGTGTTAGATTTTTTTCTGTGTCTGTTTCCTCCACCATTGGTGCAGACACAAGTGCACCTCCGGGCATTGGAAGAAGTCCTATAAGTGCAGGTGGAACAATGTATTGAAGCAGTCTTGACCTTAAAAGTGATGAAAGACCCTTGTTTAGCACCCTGAGTATATCCCCTGACTTCATGACTGAACCTAATATCATCACCATTATGATTATTCCGAGAACGCGGAGAGTTGTGCGGGATTTTGCTGTGATAAGCACAGTTTTCAGGATTTCAAGGGGAGGCATAAGGTAGAGAAGGGCAGCAAAGAGACTTCCGATGAGGAGGACAAGCCACAGTTCCACCTTTTTCCATAAAAGCAGAATTATTATGAATATTACAGCACCCAGTTTTATAAGTGGCATAGATGTATAATAATCTGGCATTCAATTCAGTCAATACAGGCAACAGAAATTTTTCCTGAAAAGCATTTTCCTTTCCTGTATTGACAAAAATATAAGGGATAGTAATATAATTAAAAGATGGGCCGTTAGCTCAGCAGGTAGAGCACCGGCCTTTTAAGCCGGGAGTCGCAGGTTCGAATCCTGCACGGCTCATTTTATAAGGGAAATAAAAAAGGAGGTTTTTATGGGTATTCTGTTGCTTCTTTTATCCTATCCTTCCTTCACTGGTCCCACAGGAAACTTTGATATCCTTTCGGCAAAGAATCTGCCAATGGCCAATCTGAGTTTCTTCCTTGACCTTCAGTATTCAAGAAAGCATTATCCTGCAAGGTTCGATTCCACCACTCAGGAGAATGTCCCCATTGACCATCATTATGGTGTATTCAGGGGTGGATTTGCATATGGTATTATTGATTACCTGGAAACATACATCGGTGGAACAGGCTACTTCAAGTATGAGGAGAGAAAGGAACTGGGTGCTTACCATCATGGTGATATTGGTATGGCGGGCTTCAGGGATCTATTTGGTGGTGCAAAGATTGCTATACCTGTCCTGAATGATACCACAAAGTTTCCTTTGGTTTTATTTCTTGGATTACATGGTGGAGGGAATGTTACATTTGAAAGGACATCTGATGATGATAAACTTGTTCTTGAGGGTTGCTTCAATCCCACACTCACCCACAGGGCAGATTACTTTGGTGATTTCCTGATGACCTTTGAACTTTACCCGATGGCATTCACATTAGACATAGGATATATAAGAAGGGGTGAAAGGAATCCGTTGAACTCAGGTGATTCAACCATTGATAACTTCTTCAACGACAACCGTTCACAAAGCAACAGTGCTATCTATGGTGGTGCATTTGAGTTGAATGCAGGTCCATACACAAAACTTACCCTGGGGCTCAAAGGCTCATACCATCTCCTTGACAAAAATCTTCCAGACACAGCATTTGGCTTTTTTGGAGTCAGATTCATTACACCTGTGGGTGTAACATTTGACTTTAGTGGAGATTACCTGATAAATGATGTGAACTTCCTTCCCGATTACAGGGTTGTTAATGGCACACCTGAAATCTATACAAATGACAGTGGAAAGTGGAGATTAAACTTTGGTTTCACAACAACATCTGCACTTATTCAGAAGAAAAAACCTGCGCCAAAGCCCAAACCAAAGCCAATTGGTGTACTGGCACTTGATGTGAAGGATGCTGAGACAGAACTTCCACTTATGGTGAATATTGTTTTTGAGGATACAACAATGAAGACACTACAGACAGATTCCAATGGGCATGTTGATATGAAACTGGAGCCAGGCACCTATACATTCAAGATTGTGAAGGATGGATACAAGAGTAAGAGGATAACCGTGACCATAACAGGTAATACCAGGATACAGAGAGAGATAACCCTGAAGAAGATACACATCCCCATGGGAATATTCACAGGAACTGTAACAGATGCAAGGACAAAGAAGCCGGTGGGTGCAAAGATAACCTTCCTTGGTTCTGACCAGAAGCCCATTGCCTCAGACCTTGAGACAGGGATATTCAAGGCAAAACTTCCAGCGGGAACATACAATGTGAAGATTGAAGCGGATGGTTATGTTCCCGAGACACGGGTTGTGAACATAAAGGATGGTGAGACAACAATAATAAACTTCGGGCTTTATGAGAAACTGAAGGAGAAGCAGACAATCGTTATACACAACATCCACTTTGCAAGTGGTAAAGCAACAATTACTCCTGACTCTTATCCAATACTTGACCAGATTGTGCAACTACTCAAGGCAAATCCCAATGTGAAGATAGAGATTGCTGGACATACAGACAGCGTTGGCTCAGAGATGTACAACCTCAGGCTCAGTGAAGCAAGGGCGAATGCTGTGAGGGACTATCTGATACAGCATGGTATTTCGGCTGACAGGCTCATTGCAAGGGGTTATGGGGAGTCCAGACCTATTGCACCCAATACAACAAGGGAAGGCAGGGCAAAGAACAGAAGGGTTGAATTCACCGTCCTCTCACAGTGAAAAATAAATGGAAAATACAGGGCGGGTAAACCCCGCCCTTTTTTTTGAGATATGGAATTTTTGAATCAGTTGAATGAGGAACAGAAGAAAGCGGTCCAGCATTTTGAAGGTCCTGCACTTGTCCTTGCTGGAGCAGGAAGCGGGAAGACAAGGGTTATCACATACAGGATTGCCTATCTCCATGTAAAACACAGGGTTTCTCTGCACAATATCCTCGCTGTCACATTCACCAATAAGGCTGCTGATGAGATGAAGGAAAGGGTGGAATCCCTTCTTGGAATTAGCACAAGGGGATTGTGGATAGGCACATTCCATTCCATGTGTGCAAGGATTCTGAGATACCATCCTGAGGAAACCGGTTTCTCTTCAAATTTCAGTATTTATGACACTACTGAACAAAAGCATGTTATAAAAAAGATTATGGATAGGATTAAGCCTCCTTCAAAGAAGATAACACCGGCCTATGTGAAAAAGAGGATTTCCATGTTCAAAAACAACCTTGTGGTGCCCGAGGAGGTCCCTGTTTATTCTGAGATTGATTACTTCATCACAAAAGTTTATTCAGAGTATCAGGAACTCCTCTTTGAATACAATGCAATGGACTTTGATGATTTACTCGTAAATACGGTCTCACTCCTTGAGAACAACGGGAGGGTCAGAAAGGAATGGTCTGAAAGGTTCAGATTTATACTTGTTGATGAGTATCAGGACACCAACTATGCCCAATATGTATTGTTGAAAAACCTTACATATTCTCATAAAAACCTCTTTGTGGTAGGGGATGATGACCAGTCCATATATGGATTCAGGGGTGCAAACCTTGAAAACATACTGAATTTTGATAAAGATTTCCCTGATGCAGCAGTTTACAAACTTGAAAGGAATTACCGTTCAACCCCAGTAATCCTCCATGCAGCCTCAAGTGTTATTGCCAACAATGCAATGAGGAAGGGGAAGACCCTATGGACAATTAAAGAGGGTGGTGAAAAGATAAGGGTTTTCCATGCATACTCTGACCTTGAGGAGGCAGAAAAGATAGCGGATTTACTTGAGCGTGAACTTAAGAACAGAAAGAGGGGTGATATACTCATTGCATACAGAACAAATGCACAATCCAGGGTGATTGAGGAGGTTCTTAGAAGAAGAGGGATTCCCCACAGGGTGGTGAAGGGCATAAGGTTTTTTGAGAGGAAGGAGATAAAAGATATTCTGGGTTACCTCAGGTTTATAATTAACCCCAATGACATGGCAAGTTTTGTCAGGATAGTGAACACACCACCAAGGGGCATAGGCAGGGTAACAGTGAACAGAATACTCTCAATCAGTGCAACAGAGGGTATATCTTTGATGGAAGCAATTAAGAGGGTTTCGGAGGAGAATAAAAAGGTGAGGGATTTTGTAAAAATCATTGAAAAACTGAAAACCATTAAGGATATCGGTGAACTTATCAGGGCGGTTGTTGTGGACACAGGATACAGTGAACTGCTGGAGGATGATGAGAGTGTTGAGACCATCTCAAGGAAGGAGAATGTGGAGGAATTATTCAGGTCTGTTGAGTGGTTCAAGAAACGGAATCCAGAGGGAACTTTGCAGGATTATCTTGCAGAGGTTTCCCTTCTCACTGACATTGATACATGGGAAAAGGGGGATGCAGTAAACCTGATGACACTCCACAACACGAAGGGGCTTGAGTTCCCTGTTGTATTCATATCAGGGATGAACCAGATGATTTTTCCCCATTCCCGTTCCCTCTCAGAGGGAAATATTGAGGAGGAGAGAAGGCTTTTCTATGTTGGACTCACAAGGGCAATTGAAAAGGTTT
>JAGGTX010000176.1 GCA_021163525.1 Caldifarciminota bacterium | reverse complement strand
CATGATATTTTTGTTCTTTGCCTTTGTCAGGATAACTGGTTACAATGATTATATCACAATCCCCGGGTATCCTGAAATCCCTGTCCTGAGATTCTATACACAGGATACAGCAGGCCTGGACATAAAAATAGAGTATGCTGAATCATTACTGAAAGGGTCCATTTATCCACATCAGCCCTCAAGGAGAAAGGACCTTCCACCACCTCCATTCTGCATGAAAAAATCTGTTTATGCCATGGACAAATTTATACCTGAAAATCTTTATAAGGTAAAAAAACTTGGATACAGAAACGGAAAACCCCTATTCCTTGTTGAGGTGCATACACACCGGTATAATCCTGCAAAATCCATATTGAGGTATCCCATCAGTATACATATAGCAGGTGTAAAGGGGGTGAGGAGAAAATCCATATACTCTATCCTTTTTGTTGGAAGAGAGGAGTATTTGAAAAAGATTAACGACCTGATTGTTTATAGGCTTCTCCAGGGATACAAAACCGATACATTTGTTGTGAATACAACAGATACCTCTGTCATAAGGCAGGGAATTATGGGAAGAAACCCTGATGTCGTTGTTCTTGTTGGTGATGTGGATGCTATCCCCACCTTCACTGATACTTTGAGTGGGTGTTATGGAGACCTTTACTATGCCTGTGATTCACTCTCCTCCAGTTTATTTGTCCCCAACAGAATATACGGAAGATTGAGCGGTGATACCACAACGATTGTGGATGTCATGGATAAGGTCTTCCAGTATGAAACAAGCAATGGTTATAAAAACAGATGCTATTTCATATCCTCCACTGATTCATACTGGCATGCCATACCAGAAAGCACACACGCATACGCAATGAGGGTTTTAAGGGCAAGGGGATATATATGTGACTCCCTATGGGGTTTTTATTCCTCTGGAACACCAATTAATGAAGCATTCAAAGATGGAAGGGGATTGATAGTTTATTCAGGCCATGGATATTCAGGTGGTTGGGCTGGTCCTTCCTTCAACATTGGTAATATTTATGACCTTCCTGAAAACAGAAGACCTGCAATGGTCTGGAGTTTTGCATGCCAGACGGGTCAGTTCAGGCACAGTGAATGCTTCACAGAGGCCCTTACAAGGGCAAAGGATAGGGGAGGTGCCATTGCCTTTGGAGCGACAAATTACACATACTGGGATGAGGATGACTCCCTTGAGAGGCACATGGCAGATGTTTTTATACCCGGCTGGACAATTGGTGAGATAATTGATACATCAAAACTTATTCTATTGAAGGATTTTGCAGATGATACAACCATGATGAGATACTACTTCTTTGCATACAACATAATCGGCGACCCATTATTGAAGGTTCACTCAGGTAAGGAAAGGCAGGTTGCATATTCAGAACCACCGGCTTATTTCCCTGTTACCTGCACACTCCTTCTAACAGCAGAGGAGAACTCAATACCTGTTCCCTTCTATGCAGGATTTTATCAAGGTGGAACCCCTGTTTTTGATTCAACCACAAGTGGCTCTCTTTTTGTGGGTTTTTCAGGCTTTGATACTGGATATATTTATTACTTTATGAATGCTGATTCAGCATTGCCTAAATTTGGAAAATTTGTTCTCATCCCTGGGGGTGTATTCTTGAAAGAGGATACATCGTGGGTAAATGAGGATACCCTTATTTTTTCCTCCGTACACAACTATGGTAACATGGATGCTGATACAATAACAATTCTCATGCATTCCCTTTCCAGTGGATTTACCCCTGTGCCTGAAACAATGGTTGTTTATAACATAGAGGCATTCTCCCTTGATACCATTGTTTACTCCTACATACATGCCCCCCCATTCCCTTCTAATGTGGAGATGGAGATGGTCTTCAGGATTGGAACTGATGAATGGAGGGATACAGTTTCACTCAAACTCCCTGTTGCTGAATTCCAGGTGAAGAGGGAGAGGGATGTAGTTACACAGAACAGATACAACTATCTTGAGTTTGAGATTACAAATATAGGTAATAAAACAGCATACAATGTTAATATCAGGTTTGATGAAGATGATGGGCTTTACATGATTGGTGGTAATTATAAATTCAGAACAATTCCACCAGGCCATAAGGAGAGGGTATGGCTTGCTGTAATTCCTCAGAGTATTGAAGAACACTACATAGATGTCTCAATAACCTCTTCAACAGTAAACTACAATAAGAGATTTATTTATCTCACAGGCATACCCGATACCCTTGCAATTTACAGACTGGTGAACAATATCACTACAGGGAGTATCATGCTGGAAAGGGAAGGCAAGGGCTCACCCGTCAGTGTGCAACTTGAATACAGGGATATTGTAGGCAGGCTTGTGAGAAGTGTAACCTATGTTTCAAAGTGTAATATTGTTGATACACCCTTACTCCAACAGGGTATCTACTTTCTCTCATGGAGCATACAGGGATACAGATGGACAAGGAAAATCATAATAACAGGGAGGTAAGAATGGAGATAAAACTTGTAGACATCAAAAAGAATGAAGAGCAGAATATAATCATTGGGCATACCCACTTCATCAAGACTGTTGAGGATGTATACGAGGCACTTGTTACATCCGTTCCAGGAATAAAGTTTGGTGTAGCATTCTGTGAGGCATCCCAGAAGAGATTAATAAGGCACAGTGGGACTGATGAGGAACTGGAAAAACTTGCAATAGAGAATGCAGAGAGGATTGGTGCAGGCCATACATTTGTAATCATTCTGGAGAATGCATATCCAATCAATGTGATGAAAGACCTTAAATCTGTTGATGAGATTGTTGGTATATACTGTGCCACTGCCAATCCAGTCAAGGTGGTTGTTGCAGAGGAAGGGGAGCAGAGGGCGGTTATTGGTGTTATGGATGGCCTCACCCCACTCGGTGTTGAAGGTGAGGAGGATATCAAGGAGAGGAAGGAGTTTTTAAGGAAGATAGGTTATAAACAATGAAAGAAACCCTCCTTTTGATTGATGGGTCTTCCCTTGCATACAGGTCTTTCTATGCCTTCTCAAACAGACCTTTAAGAAACTCAAAGGGGATGAATACATCGGCTGTTTACGGTTTTGTGAAGAGCCTGAACATGGTTGTTGGGGAGGTGAATCCTGACCTGATTGGTATTGCCTTTGACCTTGCCAGACCCACATTCAGGCATGAGATATTCAGGGAGTACAAGGCAAAGAGGAAGAAGATGCCAGACGAACTCTCACCCCAGATTCCCATCATACACGATGTTGTGGAGGCAATGGGTTACAGGATACTTGAGGAAGAAGGGCTTGAGGCAGATGACATCATCTATACACTTGCAGAGGAGGGTGAGAAAAGGGGATACAGTGTTATTATCTTCACCTTTGATAAAGACCTTATGCAGGTTGTTTCAGAGAATGTTCGCATACTGAACATGAGGACAAAGGGGGTTGAATGGTATGACCCTGATACTGTGAGGGAAAAATATGGTGTTCCACCTGAGAAGATACCCGACCTTCTTGCACTTGCAGGTGATGTTTCTGATAACATACCTGGAATTCCAGGTGTTGGGATTAAAACTGCTGCAAAACTCATTAAAAGATATGGCTCACTCCTTGATATGGTTGAACATCCTGAAATTATAAAAGAGGAGAACATCAGAAACTATATTATGAGGTCAAGGGAACTTGTGTTAT
>JAGGTX010000120.1 GCA_021163525.1 Caldifarciminota bacterium | reverse complement strand
GTTGTGAAAAAGATTATTGATGACCATGATGGCTGGATTGAGGTTGACAGCCAGCAGGGTAAGGGAACCACATTCAAAATCTATCTCCCGGGGAGAAAAGATGTTTGACGAATTCTACCTTGAGAAGATGAGAATCTCTACACGAATATTCCTTCTTGATGGAAGCAAACTTGAAGGCCACCTGTTCCTCTCTCCCACCAGCAGATACCACCAGAGGAGAGAATCTGTTCAGGAGTTCATGAATTCACAGTCCCCATTTTTCATTCTGAAGGAAGACAAGAAGGTTTACTTTATCAATAAATCCCATATCAAGTATATGATAATCACTGATGAAGAGGAGACATCATTTGTAAAGACAGAAAGCACAAAGGAGAGTAAGGTAAATGTCTCCTTTATCTCAGGCGACAGCATAAAATGTGTTATACCATACGAACCCCAGATTTACAGACCAAGACTCTCAGACTTTCTCAGTGAGGTTGATAGGTTCTTCTACGTGTTTGTGGACAAAGACCTTCTTTTGTTGAGAAGGGATTCAATACTGTCAATCAATGAAGAGTAACATGGAGGGAATGGATGATTACGATTCTTGAAAATATCAAAGAATCTGTTATTCGGGAGATGACAAGACTTGCAAACCAGCATGGTGCAATAAACCTTGCACAGGGCATAACAGAAATAGAACCACCTGATAAACTGCTCAAATATGCTGTTGAGGCAATAGAAGGCGGTTTTAATGGCTACACAATCACATGGGGTAAGAGGGAATTAAGGGCAAAGGTGAGCAGGGAGATTTACGACGAAACCGGGGTTGAGTTTGATCCTGAAACAGAGGTTCTTATAACAGTAGGTGCAAGTGAAGGTATTGCCTCCTCTATATTCTCCCAGATAGAAGGTGAGGCAGGGGTTGTTATTCCTGAACCCTTCTATGAAAATTATGTTCCTGTGACCCTTCTTGCCCGTGGTAAACCCATTTTTATAAAATTGAAGAGGAACAACTATACATTTATACAGAACGAACTTGATAACCTGCCTAAATTCAGTATATTCATTCTCAATTCACCACACAATCCCACCGGCAAGGTCTTTGATGAAAAAGAGGTGAAAAAGGTTGCAGAGACTGTGATTTCAAGGGACGCCATTCTTCTTGTGGACGAGACATATAAACACCTCACCTATGAAAAGGACTACTTCTCCCCCCTGAATATACCCCAGATGGTTGACAGAACCATACTTGTGGGAAGTTATTCCAAGATTTTCTCTGTAACAGGGTGGCGTGTTGGATATGTTGTTGCACAGAAACCAATAATGGATGAGATAAGGAAGGTTCATGATTACCTGACTGTATGTGCACCTGCACCATTCCAGTGGGCAATTGAGCAATTCAGGATGGAGGACGAGTATATTGAGAAAATCAGGAAGGAGTACCTTGAGAGAAGGGATTTCTTTGTTAAGATTCTGAAGAGTGCAGGCTTTGAATTTTTTGTACCTGAAGGTTCCTATTACATACTTGCTTCATTTGAAAAGATATGGGATGGAAACGACTGGGCATTTGCACAGTATCTTGTTAAGAACAAAAAAATTGCCGTTGTTCCTGGTTCAAGTTTTTATAATGATAAAAAGGCAGGCGAAAAACTTGTAAGATTCAACTTTGCCCGCTCAAAAACGGTCTTAAAAACCGTTGGTAACAGACTCCTTTCGGGAATTACATAAACTTCTTCCCCAGTGAGAAATAAAGCCCCTTTTCTGTAAAACCAAACCTGAGATAACCTGGATACACCTCAATCATGGGCACAACCTGGAGGGGCAGCCTCTCTGAAGGAGTGAAGCATGTTGACAGGGAAAGGGATAGTGCAATCCTCAAACTGTAATCCAGAGCAGAGGTATTCAAAACAAGGAAGGAGAATTTCGTGTTGATTGTGGCATATCGTGTAAAGTAAACACTCCTAACAGGAAAGAGAAGGTACCTGTCAATGTCACCAAGAAACTCCCTTTTCTCTGGTGGCACATTTCCCTGAGAAACATAAAAATAACCACCAAACTCCATAAAAAACCTTTTCCATACGCCATGCATAACCAGAACATGCCCCTTTGCAAGGTGGTAAGAATATACCGACCTTCCCGGTATCTCCATTTCAAGGTGAACACCAACATCCCTCCCATTTTCACATACAGGGACATTTCCCCTGTAATTCCTCACCTCAAGCCCCATGGATAAGACCCTTCTGTTGAACTGCTTCTCCACAAATCCTTCCATAAACATATCACCAGAAGCAAAACTTGCCTTTGCATCAGACATAAAAACTACATAACGCCCTATACCTGGAATTAACCGCTCACTCCATTGAAGACCTGCGGATAAAGATAATCCACGCTTAAAAACCTCCTCAAAGGAAAATCTGGTGTAAAGACTATTTATGTCTCCATAAGAACCACCAAACACAATCCCCGTATATACTGAACCCGAGTTCCTCACCCCATAGGAAAGGGTCAGCAATCCCGGTGCCCATGTATCAAGAAGAATTCCCCATTTCAGAAAGCCTGCTGGTTTATTAAAGAAGTGGAGTGATACATCAACACTATCCCTGGAATAGTGCAAAGGCTTCAATCTCACGCCCTCAAATGCACCCGATTTGTAGAGGCTGTTGAATGTCCTCTCCAGCACAGAGGGGGTAATAATATCCCCCGATTTAAATCCAACCCATCGTGCAATAACAACAGGATTTATTCCAGTATTTTCAAAATAAAGGTTCCTTAAAACAGGGTATTTTACATGTTTTCTGAATACAAGCCTTTTTTCTTCAACAGCCTCCTTATTCACCCGTTCAACACTCCATGCCTTGAGTAGACTATCAACAAGGGGCATATACCTCCTTGCTGCATTCTCTCCCCTTTCAATAAACTCCCTGGCTCTCTTGAATTCCATTGTGGTTAAGGGAGGATAATAAATGGAAATCACAAGGTCAGCCTGCTTTACAGCCTCAATCTTCACCCTGTTACCATACAGGATTCCTGATTGTGTGATTGCATCCACAGAATTTTTGATTGTATCTAAGGGCTGTGTGAGAATTATAACTGCAATCACCGGCCTTCTATACGAAGAAACACTTTCAGCAGGGCAATCATCAAGCACACCACCATCTGCAAAGATATAATCATTCATCCTGTGGGGAGTGAAAACAGCAGGCACACTCATTGAAGAGCGTATTGCAGAGACCAGTTCCCCATTATGGAAAATGAACTCTTTACCTGTGAGCAGGTCCACTGCATTGCAGAAAAAGGGGATAAAGAGAGAGTCAAAATTCAGTTCTGGATTCAGGGAAAATGGCAGATATAAAGATGTAAAGAGATTTTCTATTCTGAAACCATTATTCACTCCCCAGGGAAGGACAGGTTTTATGCCTGAAAAACTCAATGTGTATTCTGCCATCCCCTGTGTAAATGTCTTCTTTTCAAAGATGGTTATAGGTGGAGGGGATTTTTTGAATAGTTTATCCCAATCAACCTCACCTGCTATTGACTCCATCTCTTCAGGTGAAAAACCACAGGCATAGAGACCACCCACAATTGCCCCCATGCTTGTTCCTCCAATAACATCTATGGGAATGCCCTCCTCTTCAAAAACCTTCATAACCCCGATGTGACCCAAACCGTTGGCAAATCCACCACTAAGAGCAAGGCCAATACCTGAAATCAAAATGAATATCATGGAGACTTCCTCCTTATCAAATCCTTGTCCTCACAAATATCGTATTCTATCTGGAATGTTGTATGTAAAAAGTGCGGCAAGTATCTCTACCCCCTTGTATCCATAGGTCATCCTCTCATCAGGTATCCTCTTCCCCATTTTCAGTGCAATTAACGAACTTAAAACAGCAATGGTATCACCAAAGTTATGAAGGGCATCTGAGAGCAGGGCAAGTGAACCTGAGAGAAGGCCTCCCACAACCTCTGGAACTGTGATAACCAGGTTCAGAAAAACCGTTATACCAAGATTCCTCTCTCTATGGTGGTGATGACTGTGTTCCATAGGGATATATTACACCTGTAAAAAATAATTTCAACATTCTTTCAAAAGTGCAATCAGTCCTTCCAGAAATGGCATCTTTCCGCCTCTTGATGGATGCCTGAGATAATATACATCCTTAACAATTGTTTTTAGTACGCCTTCAGCAACCCTGCCAATCCCAACTATTTTCTCTGGCTTGAATAAATCAATCACCATCTTCAAATACACCTTCCC
>JAGGTX010000178.1 GCA_021163525.1 Caldifarciminota bacterium | reverse complement strand
GGAGATAGACAACGAAATCTCCCTCACAAGAAGACTTATAAACGAGTTGAAGAAACAGGAGGAAAACCTTTCAGAAGAAATCACCACAATACAGGCTGTGATGGCAAAGATAGACATGAAACTCCACGAAAAGAGGAAGATACTCCAGAAGAGGGTGAGGGAGATTTACAAGTATGGTAAACTCCATCCACTGGCTGTTGTGCTTCTCTCATACAGTTTCAGTGATGCAATAAAAAGGATAAAATACCTTGCAATGATTGCGGACAGGGATAGAAGGGTGGTTCAGGAAATACTCTATCTGAAAAAGAGGCTTGAGGACCAGAGCAACAACCTCCAGAAGAAACTGAAGGACCTTGAGGAGATAAGGAAGGAGGCCGAGCAGGAGGAGGAGAACCTGAAACGGCAGAAAGAGGGAAAACAGAAGTTCCTCAAGGATGTTTCAAGCAAGAGGGAGAAGGCGGAGAGGCTTGCTCAGGAGATGAAGAGGGCACAGAGGCACCTTGAAAAACTCATTGCCACAATCCAGGAGACAAAGTTCAAGAAGGGCGAGGAGTTCTTTAAGAAAAAACTCCTTCTCTGGCCCGTTGAGGGCAAGATAGTGGGAAGGTTCGGACTCAAAAGGGATGAAAAGTATGGAACTGCAACCAGGAACAATGGTATAGATATATCAGCACCACTTGGAACAGAGGTGAAATCCATTGCACCGGGAAAGGTTGTTTATGCAAGCCACTTCCTTGGTTATGGGAAGATGGTCATCATTGATCATGGAGGGAATTACATTTCCCTCTATGCACACCTGTCAACCATATCCGTTGAAGTTGGGCAGGAAGTGGCAAAAGGAGACCTGGTAGGGCTTGTGGGTGATACAGGTTCCGTTGAGGAGCCTGTTCTCCACTTTGAGATAAGAAAGTCAGGAAAACCTGTTAATCCTTTAAAATATCTTGGAAAGCCTTGATGGAGTGATAGGTCAGAATGGTGTAAAGAGAACGGTTGAGGGGTTTTTGAAGCAGAATAGACTCCCCCATACTCTCCTTTTCTGGGGTCCTCCTGGTGTTGGAAAATTCACATACTCATTGATTCTGGCCTCGCATCTGAATGGAGATAAAGAAAGGATATTCAGGAACATTTATCCTGATGTTATGGTAGTTTTCCCCAATTTCAAAGGGGTGGAGCGAGAAGAGATTTTCCAGATGAGGAGGGATGGAAAATATTATAAATTGAGGGACAAGCAGGGAAACATACTCATAGACGAGATAAGGGAGATAAAGAGGGTTTCAGCACTTACACCCTACGAGGGGAAGTGGAAGGTGTTCATCATTGCTCAGGCTGAAAGAATGACGGTTGAGGCAATGAATGCATTCCTGAAGGTTCTTGAGGAACCCGGTCCTGAAAATCTCTTTATACTGATAACGACCGACCCATCACTCCTTCCAGAGACCATTGTCTCAAGGGCAGTAAACTTGAGGTTCAAGCCCCTTTCACAGGATGAATTAAAACGGGTTCTTCAGAACATGGGTATAGAAATTGATGAGAATTTCCTTACACTATCAAGGGGTATTGAGGATTATCTTTTTTTAAAGGAGAATGTTGACCTCGTTGAAAAAGTGGATAAATTATTCTTTAATAAATCACCAGAGGAAAGGCTTGTGGAGAATCCAGAAGAACTTGACACAGAGGGTGTTCTCAAGGCCCTTTTATTCCTTCTGGATAAAAAGAGGGAGAAGTTAGGGATTGAGGAGGTGGAGAGGATAATGGATGTTATAAAGAGGGCCTATGAGTTTTTGAGAAGCAACATAAAACCAGAGAATGTGAGGAGGTTTTTAATACTGGAGGTCTAAGTGAATTATATCATAAAACTTGCGGCTGTTTCAAAGGTGATGCACTGCACCTTTTCCCTGAAAAAGGGTGAGATTGTCATGTGCGAGATAGATGGTGAACTTTACAGGGGTGTTGTTGAAGGTGAGGCAAAATCAGGGAAAATAGAGGGGAAGGTTTTGAGACCCATATATCCAAAGGAAAGGGAGTATCTTGAGAAACTGGAGAGGGAGGAGGCAGAGGCTGGTGAGTTCTTCAAGGAGAGGGTTGCTGCAAGAAATCTTCCAATGAAACTAATAGGTGTTGAAAAGGAGTGGGAGGGAAGGAAACTCAAGTTTTATTTTCTCTCCGACCAGAGGGTTGACTTCCGTGAACTGGTGAAGGACCTTGCAAGGAGATACCATACGAGGATTGAGTTGAGACAGGTTGGGGTGAGGGATTTTGCCAGTTTCCTGGGTGGATATGGACCATGTGGAAGACCCCTGTGTTGTTCAACATTCCTCAGGAACAAAACCTCTGTGAGACTTGAGATGGCAAGGGAGCAGAACATCTTTGTTGACCCATCAAAGATTTCTGGAATATGTGGAAGGCTCTTCTGCTGTCTCAGTTATGAGTTGAAGTTCTACAGAGAAAAGGCACAGGAATTTCCAAGGGTGGGTAGTATAGTTGAGACAGCATCTGGAAAGGGGGAGGTTGTTCATGTGAATTTCCTGATGAATCTGGTTAAGGTGAGGTATGAGGATGGAAGGGAGGAGAACCTTGATGTGAGCAGGGTGAAGACGAAGAAGATGTGGTGGCTACTTCCGAGGAGGAAGGGATGAGGTATCTTGTAACATCAGCCCTTCCTTATGCAAATGGTCCTGTCCATGTGGGACACCTTGCAGGTGCCTATCTTCCAGCAGACATCTTCACCAGGTTTCTGAAGAAAAAAAGGATTGATGCAATACACATCTGTGGCACGGATGAGCATGGTGTTCCCATAACAATCACGGCAGAGAAGGAGAAGACAACACCTGAAAAGATTGCTGAGAAGTATCACAGGATAATAAGGGATGAGTTCAGTGCAGTTTATGTTGATTTTGATAACTTTTCAAGAACAACAATAGACATACATACAAAACTTGCCCAGTCATTCTTTCTAAGGCTCCTTGAAAAGGGATACATTGAAAGAAGGGATACTGAACAGTTTTACTGCCCGAAATGCCAGAGGTTCCTTCCAGACAGGTATGTTGAGGGAACCTGCCCTTACTGTGGGTATGAACAGGCAAGGGGTGACCAGTGTGAAAAATGTGGAAGATGGCTTGAGCCAATGCTTCTTAAAAATCCAGGGTGCAGGATATGTGGCACAACACCTGTTACGAAAGGAACAACCCACTGGTACATGAAGCTGAATGAGATGCAACCATGGATAGAGGAATGGGTTAAGACAAAGGACTGGAAACCCAATGTCTCCTCTGCGGTTTACAAGTGGCTGAATGAGGGATTGAAGCCAAGGGCAATCACAAGGGACCTTTCGTGGGGCGTGCCTGTGCCACTTGATGAGGCAAAGGGTAAGGTTCTGTATGTGTGGTTTGATGCACCCATTGGTTATATTTCTTCAACAATAGAGTGGGCAGAGAGGATAGGGGAGCCAGAGAAGTGGAAGGATTACTGGATGGATAGAGAAACCAGGCTTGTTCACTTCATTGGTAAGGACAACATCGTCTTCCACACGATAATCTGGCCTGCAATGCTCAAAGGGTATGGGGAATTTGTCCTTCCCCATGCAATACCTGCAAATGAATTTCTGAATCTTGAGGGTGATAAAATTTCAACAAGCAGGAATTGGGCAATCTGGCTGGATGACTTTGCAGGTAAGTTTGACCCTGATTATCTCAGGTTCTACATCACGATGATCATGCCAGAAACAAAGGATTCAAACTTCTCATGGGATGAATTTCAGGAAAGGGTTACCTCTGAACTGATAGACAACTTTGGCAACTTTGTGAACAGAACACTGAGTTTTATAAATAAGTACATGGGT
>JAGGTX010000087.1 GCA_021163525.1 Caldifarciminota bacterium | reverse complement strand
GTGGAGACCATGGTTTATACAAACAACATAACATTTGAGACGCTCCCTGACCAATTTATCCCATTTTATAGTATTAAGAAGCAATAGGCCATGGATAGAAGGGACTTCTTGAAGTTGATAATCAGCGCCACAATCCTGACTGGAACAGGGGTTTCCACGAGAAAGGATATAAAAGAGGCTTACTTTTATGAAAAACTGGATAACAAAAAAGTAAGATGCACAAACTGCCCCCATGAATGTGTTTTAGGACCCGGTGAAACGGGATTTTGCAGGGCAAGGAAGAATATTGATGGCAAACTCTACTCCCTTGCGTATGGAAATCCCTGCGCTGTTCACATTGACCCCATTGAAAAGAAGCCCTTATTCCACTTTTTGCCAGGAACAACAGCCTTTTCCATAGCAACTGCTGGATGCAATTTCAGGTGTAAGTTCTGCCAGAATTATCAGATCTCCCAGAAATCGCCCGACGAGACATTTAATCAGGAACTTTCACCAGAGGATATTGTTCAGAACGTTCTCTACTACAGGGGAAAGCACAACATCTCTTCAATAGCATATACATATACTGAACCCGGAATCTTTTATGAATATATGATCGATACATCTGAAAAGGCAAAAAAATATGGGATTAAGAATATATACCACTCAAATGGTTACCTCAATGAGAAACCACTTTTAAGGCTCACAAAATACCTTGATGGTGCAAACATTGACCTGAAATTCTTCAATGAAAAAACCTATCAGGATATGTCAATGGGACACCTTGAACCTGTTCTTGAGACATTAAAAACATTACACAGGCAAGGGGTTCATCTTGAGATCACCAACCTTGTTATACCACAGGTGAATGACAATTTTGATGAAATTAAAAGGATGGTGAAATGGATTAAATCCAATCTTGGCAGGGACATACCGATTCACTTCTCAAGGTTCTTCCCAACATATAAATTGACAAATCTTCCTCCAACCCCGGTATCCACGGTTGAAAGGGCAAGGGCACTTGCGTTAAACATGGGAATGCATTATGTTTATATAGGGAATGTGCCTGCTGGTCATCCTGGTGAAAATACCTACTGCCCGAAATGTAAAAGAACCTTGATAAGGAGATTGGGTTTTATGGTGGTTGAAAACAATCTTGTGGATGGGAAATGCCCATACTGTGGAACTCCCATAGAGGGGGTGTGGGGATGAACATCCTTGAAGTGAATCACCTTAAAAAGTATTACAGGTCTCCTTTTCTGAGGAGAAAGGTCAGGGCCGTTGAAGATATCAGTTTCACTGTGAAGCAGGGTGAGATTTTCGGGCTTCTCGGACCAAATGGTGCTGGTAAAACAACAACCCTTAAATCCATAGTTGGTCTTCTGAAACCTGATGGTGGAGAGATTAGATTGTTCGGAATGCCCCTGGATATTCCCCAGAGGGAGAGAATTGGATTTCTTCCTGAAAATCCTTACTTCTACAGGCATCTTACAGGATACGAATTACTGAATTTTTATGCACATCTCTTTAAGAAACACATAACAGCAAAAAAAATAAAGGAAATACTAAAAATGGTTGGCCTGGAACACGCCATGCATAGAAAGGTGGGAAGTTATTCAAAGGGAATGCTCCAGAGGGTGGGGTTTGCACAGGCAATCCTGAATGACCCTGATTTTATTATCCTTGATGAACCAATGAGCGGGCTTGACCCCATAGGAAGAAAGGAGATGAAGGACTGGATATTCAAACTGAAATCTGAAGGTAAAACCATTCTCTTCTCCTCCCACATACTTCCTGATGTTGAGATGATATGTGACAGGGTTGCAATTATTTACAGGGGAAGGGTTGTGAGCACTGGTGTCCTATCAGAAATCTTACAGGAGAAGGTAAGGTTTATAGAAGTTACAATAGAGGGACTGGATGAAAAGACCCTTGAAAACTTTGGGAAGGTAATCAGGTCCGGTGATAAACTCATGCTCAGGCTGAGCAGCGAGGAGGAGAAGGACAGGTTGGTAAGTTTTGTTGTTGAGAAAGGTGGAAGGATTATATCTGTGGCACCTTACAGGAAAACACTTGAGGAACACTTTATGGAAACACTGGAGGCACAATGAAGAGTATACTTGGGATAGGCATAAATACATTCAAGGAAGGGCTGAGGGACAAAACACTCCTTTCTGTTTTCATCTCTGGCTTTCTTTTGATCGCTGCCTCCAGAATACTTGTGCCCATAAGCATAGGAGAATCCTACAGGGTTATAACAGACTTTGGTCTTGCCCTTGTTGAGGTACTCTCTGTTCTTTTAACCATATTCATTGGGACAAGGATCCTTTATGACGAAATTGAAAGAAAGACGATTTATACTGTTGTTACAAAGCCTGTAAGGGTTTCAGAGTTTCTAATCGGGAAACTCTTTGGTCTAACCCTCCTTGTGTTTTCAATTCAATTCCTCCTATTTCTTACAATCTTTCTCTTTTCAAAGATATACCTCCACTTTGTGTTCTGGAAGGTATTTGTATGGTTTTTCTTCCTCTTCTTTGAGATGCTTATACTGAATGGTGTTGCAATCCTTCTCTCAACATTCACCACCCCCATCACTTCAGGGCTCATCTCCATGCTCATATACATTATAGCAAACACCTCCAACTACCTGAAAGAATTAAGCCAGATGGTGAAATTGCCCATTTTCACCTATATCGCAAACTTCCTCTACTACTTCCTTCCCAACTTCACCCTGACCAATGTAAAAACAGAGATACTCTATAATCTACCCATTGATAAGGGGCTTTATCTGTTTGCACCTTCCTACAGCATCATGTATGTTGTTTTTCTCTTGACGATTGCCACCATGCTTTTTGAAAAGAGGGAGTTCTACTGATGAAGAAACTGGGGGGCCTCCTGATAATCATAATCTCACTAATCGTATCTGTGCTCCTTGTAAAGTCTTTTGAAGACAGAAAGAAATCATTTACAGGTGAAAAACTCCTCTTCTTCCCCTCAGGTAAATTTATACAAGGTGTTGCATGCGGTTACAATAACTTCCTTGCAGACCTTCTCTGGATAAGGGGTGGTGTTTACTATGGTGGGCAGAAGTCAAAGCATGGTAGCCTTGAATACCTTAATCACATATTCAATGTTATAACCGACCTTGACCCAAAATTCATCAATGCGTACACAACGGGTGGTATGTTCCTCTTTGACGACCTGCATTCCCTGGAGATGTCCATGAAACTGCTGGACAAGGGGATTTATAACAACCCTACAAACTGGTATGTTCCCTTTATGAAGGGATTCATACTCTACCTTGCAGAAAAATACGACCTGGCATACAGGTGGTTCATGGTTGCAAGCCTTTATGAGACAGGGAAGGGGCTGGCATTCAAGTTTGCTAATTGGTGTTTACAGAAGGAGATGGGACCCGAGATGACATTAAAATTCTGGGAAAACATCTACAATACAACGGAGAACAGATGGATGAGGGGAAAGGCAGTGAAGGGAATTTCCCGTGTCATTCTGTATGCAGCAGTGAAGTATAAAAGGGAGAATGGTGAATGGCCAGAAAACATTGTTGTTCTTGTTAAGTCTGGATACCTGCCCTATGTCCCTTCACTGGGTGGAAAATATTTTCTTTTCAAGGAAGGGGAGGTTCTATGGTAATCGGGATTATTTCTGATACACACGACAACATCCCTGCATTGAGAGAGGGAATGAAGATACTCAAAGAAAGGGGGATTACCTGCATTTTCCATCTTGGGGACATAATCTCTCCATTCATGGTGAAGGAACTTGATGTGCCCTGTGTTTACGCTGTATTCGGGAACAATGACGGCGATAAACTTCTCCTGAAGGAAAGGTTTTCTGAAAGGGGATTCAGTATATTCAAAGGACCACACAGGATTGTTTATAATGGCAAAAAAATTCTGATGATGCACGAGCCATTCCAGTTAAACAGGTTCAAAAGGGAAGACTTTGACCTGATTCTCTTTGGACACACACACAGGGTTTACATTGAAGAAGGTAAAACCCTTATAATTAATCCAGGTGCATTGTCTGGATACCTTGCTCCTGAAAAGACCTTTGTTATACTTGACCTCAACACAATGAAACCAGAACTCATAACACTTTAAGGAGGTGTTTATGCTATTATTTTTACTTTCTTTGACACTCAATTTCAAGGTGAAAGAAGTTACTGTTTATACAACTTCGGCAAAGATTGTGAGGGAGGCAGTCAAAAATCTCTCAACAGGGGAATACACGGCAAGGTCAAACCTGATTCCAGGTGGAATTGACGAGAGAAGCATAAGGATAAGAGCCCCTGAATATATTACCGTGGGTGAGGTGAGGGTTATCAGGGCTTATCCTGATACTGTATTCAAGGAAGAAATAAAGGTTCTTGAAGATAGTATTGAAACTGTTCAGGACAAAATTGACCTTTTAACAAAAAAACTTGATGCCCTGAAGTCAGAAGAAGAGTTTGTAAATTCAATCAAAGTAACAATGCCTCAAAAATACTCCCAGGAATTGTATTCTGG
>JAGGTX010000062.1 GCA_021163525.1 Caldifarciminota bacterium | reverse complement strand
TTACCCAAAAAAATAATATAATCCAGTTAAAAAGAGAGAGGAAAAGGTTTTAATTTAGAGAACCCCCCAAGGAGGTTTTATGAGGACTTTTACATTGAGAAAAGAGGATGTGAAAAGGGAGTGGTATATTGTGGATGCCACGGGTATCCCCTTGGGTAGGCTTGCGACAAGGATAGCAACCATCCTGAGGGGGAAACATAAACCCGAATACACCCCCCATATTGACAATGGAGATTTTGTTATCTGCATAAATGCTGATAAGGTGCTTTTGACCGGTAAGAAAGAGGAGCAGAAAAAGTATTACAGGCACAGCGGTTATCTTGGTGGATTGAAGGTTATACCTTTCAGGATGATGAAGGAGAAAAAGCCAGAGGAGATTATTTACCATGCAGTCAGGGGAATGCTTCCCAAAAACAAACTTGGCAGGAAGATGATTAAGAAACTAAAGGTTTATGCAGGGGATAAACATCCCCATGAGGCTCAAAAACCAAAGGTTCTTGAGATAGGAGGGTAATAAATGGAAGAGATTGTTGCCACAGGAAGAAGAAAGGTTGCCAGGGCCACTGTGAGGATGGTTGAAGCCAAAAATGGGAAGGGAGAAATCACGATTAACAGAAAACCCTTGAAGGAGTATTTCCCCAGAGAGGCACTGATTTTTGATGTTATGAAACCCCTTGAACTCACAGGATATGAGGGAAGGTTTAACATAAGGGTTTTTGCCAGGGGTGGCGGAATATCTGCACAGGCAGGTGCTGTAAGGCATGGAATAGCAAGGGCTCTTGTTAAATATAATCCTGAACTCAGAAAAATACTCAAGGATGCTGGATACCTGAAGAGGGACCCCAGGATGGTGGAGAGGAAGAAGTACGGAAGACCCAAGGCAAGGAAACGCTTCCAGTTCTCCAAGAGATAAGGAGGTTATATTGGCACTTGTAACATTCAAGGAACTTCTGGATGCAAGGATTCACTTCGGTCATAAGAAGTCAAGATGGAATCCTGCTATGGCTCCCTATATATATACTGAGAAAAAGGGTGTCCATATTATAGACATTCGGAAGACAATGCAACTTCTCAATGATGCATATTACTTTGCACGGGATATGGCATCCCGGGGAAAGAAGTTTATTTTTGTTGGTACCAAAAAGCAGGCAAGTGAGATAATAAAGGAAGAGGCAGGGAAGGTTGGAGCATTTTATGTGCATACAAGGTGGCTGGGTGGGACATTGACCAATTTTTCCACCCTCAAAAAGAGTATTGATAAATACAATGAGCTCAATCGGCTCTTTGAACTTGGAGAGTTTAAGAACCTGACAAAAAAAGAAATCATAAAACTCCAGAGAAAAAGGGACAAAATGAAAAAGTACTTTGAGGGTATAAAGGATATGGTCAGGATACCCGATGTGATGTTCGTTGTGGATATAAGGAAGGAGATTAATGCAGTTCGCGAGGCAAGGATTGTTGGAATCCCTGTGATTGGTATTGTGGATACCAACAGTGACCCAAATCTCGTTGACTATCCAATCCCTGCCAATGACGATGCCATTGAGTCAATACAACTCATAACAAGGGTGATAACCTCAGCAATTGCAGAGGGGTTAAAAATGGCTGTTGATGAACAGCCAGAAAAGGAAAGGGAGGAAGAAAGTGAAGGTTGACCTTGAGCTCATAAAGGAACTTCGTGCAAGAACTGGTGCTGGTGTTCTTGATTGTAAAAATGCCCTGATTGAAACAGAAGGCGATATAGAGAAGGCAATTGAGGTTTTGAGGAAAAAGGGTATTGCCAGGGCTGCAAAGAAGATTGGCAGACAGACCAATGATGGTGTGATTATGGCATATATACATCCAGGTAACAGGATTGGTGTCCTTGTTGAGGTGAATTGTGAGACAGACTTTGTTGCAAGAACAGAAGACTTCCAGAAATTTGCAAGGGAGATAGCCATTCAGATCGCTGCAATGAGCCCTGTTGCTGTTTCAAGGGATTCTGTTCCCGAAGAGGTGTTAGAGAAGGAAAAAGAGATCTATCGTGAACAGGCCATGTCAATGGGTAAGCCTGAGCACATTGTTGAAAAGATAGTCCAGAGCAAACTTGAGAACTTCCTGAAGGAGAAGGTTCTTCTTGAACAACCATATTTCAGGGATAACAAAAAGACCATTGAGGAGTTTGTTAAGGAGAACATAGCAAAGTTCGGTGAGAATATAACAATAAAGAGATTCGTGAGGTTTGAACTTGGGGAGTGATAGACCATTCAGTACAGTACTGCTCAAGATAAGTGGTGAGGCCTTCTCGGATAAAGAGAAGGCCATTTCACAGGAAGGGCTTGATTATATTCTTGGAGAAATTATTCCAGTGTATGAAATGGGTGTTCGTATCGGTGTTGTGGTAGGGGGAGGGAATATAATCAGGGGTGCAAAGTCATTTACCTCACTTGACAGGGAAGGTATGGATTATGCAGGTATGATAGGCACCAGCATCAATGGCCTTATCCTTTATCATTCCCTACTGAAAAGAGGAATAGATGTTTCCATTTTCTCAGGGCTTGAGGTCAGGGATGTTATCCCCCAGTACAGGGGAGAACACTTCAGGGGAATTGCTGTTTTTTGTGGAGGAACGGGGAGACCATTCTTTACCACTGATACAGCAGCGGTCCTCAGGGCACTCCAGATAAAGGCTGATATTCTAATTAAGGCAACAAAGGTTGATGGGGTGTTCAGTGAAGACCCTGAAAAAAATCCAGATGCAGAGTTCTTTCCTGAACTATCCTATAAGGAGGCAATAGAAAAAGGTTTGCAGATTATGGACATCACAGCATTTTCTCTTGCAATGGAACACAAACTTCCCATATCCGTGATTAACTTTTTCAAAGCGGGAAGTTTAAGAAGATTTGTCAGTGGAGAAAGAGTAGGTTCAATAATAAAATAGGGGGTGAAATGTTAGAGGAATTGAAGAGGGATATAAAGGATAGGATGTCAAAGGCTGTGAAGGTCACGGAGGATGAACTTGCTGGAATAAGGACCGGAAGGGCGTCCCCATCCATACTCCAGAACCTGAAGGTTGACTACTATGGAGCCACAGTTCCGCTTAATCAGATTGCATCAATCACTGCACCTGAACCAAATATGCTTATTGTTCATCCGTGGGACCAGAACGCACTTGAAACCATTGAGAAGGCAATCCTTGGTTCAAATCTCGGCCTGAATCCCATTGTAGAACCGGATAAACTCAGAATTCCCATTCCTCCACTCTCAGAGGAGAGAAGGATTGAACTTACAAAACTTGTGAAGAAGATAGGCGAAGAGGGTAAGGTGGCGATCAGGAATCTCAGAAGGGAAGCCAATGAGAAGATAAAAAAGGCAAAGAACGATGGTGAGATTTCTGAGGATGATGCTTTAAGAACGGAAAAGGAGATTCAGGAACTCACAGATAAATTTGTTTCCAAGATAGACGAGGTTGTTCACAGGAAGGAAGAGGAAATCCTGAATGATTAATATTCCACTCCATGTTGCCATCATTATGGATGGTAATGGAAGGTGGGCAAGGAAGCGTGGACTTCCAAGGATATACGGACACAGGGCTGGTGTTAAGGCAGTAAGGAAAACTATAGAGGCCTGCCTTGACATCGGTGTTAAATACCTCACCCTTTACACCTTCTCCACAGAGAACTGGACAAGACCCCCTGAAGAGGTTATGGGTCTTATGAAACTCTTTACAGATGTCATAAGGAAGGAGATTAAAAACCTGAAGGAAAAGAAGGTGAGGGTGGTCTTCATAGGCAGAAGAGACGGACTGCCTGAGGAGGTTATAGAGAATATGGAGTGGGTTTCCAATGAAACTGCAAACTTTAGAGATTTGACTTTGATAATAGCACTGAATTATAGCGGTAGAGCAGAGATTGTTGATGCAGTGAATAAGGCCATTGAGAAGGGTGAGAAGGTGGATGAAGAGAGTATAAGGAAATTTTTTTATTTCCCGGAGATGCCCGACCCTGACCTTCTTATCCGAACAAGTGGTGAGATGAGGATATCCAACTTTCTCCTTTACCAGATTGCCTACACTGAATTGTACATAACAGATGTTCTATGGCCAGATTTTGATAAAAGGGAACTTTTGAAGGCAATAAAATCATATTCAACAAGGGAGAGAAGATTCGGAGGGATATAAATCTGTTTCACAGGTGGATTAGTGCCATTCTTTTCGTGCCTGCCCTGATTGTGATAGCATGGGCAGGTGGCATCTATTATCTTATCCTTATTGAACTTGGAATATTCCTGGGAACGTATGAATTCATGGACCTCCTGAGAAAAAGGGGGTTGAATCCGTACAAAAAACTGGGGATTATTGCTGCTTTAATAATAGGTCTGAATGCCTACTTCCAGTCACATATCTTCACTGTTATAACACCTCTGGCACTTGTATATACAGTGAGTATCGCTGAATTGTTCAGAAAGGAACAGGATCAGGCTATATTCCACATTGCAAGCACTGTCTTTGGAGTAATCTATGTTGGATGGCTTTTCAGCCACCTCATCCTTTTGATGAACCTTCCACAGGTGGTTTCAAGAACAGAATATTATAATATTCTGGGATACAGGGTGAGGCTTGGAACAAGTTTTGCACTCCTCCCATTTGTTCTTGCATGGACGAATGATACAATGGCATTCTTTGTTGGAAGAAGATTTGGAAAACATCTATTTTTCCCGAGGATTTCACCAAAGAAGACATGGGAAGGAGTGATAGGTGGTGGGATTTTCACTGTTGTTGCTGCCTTTATTTATCAACAGTTGTATGCTCCTTACCTTTCCTGGTTTGATTGCCTAGTGCTCGGAATTGGCACTGCATTTGTAGCACCTATTGGTGACCTTGTGGAATCAATGATGAAGAGAGATGTGGATACAAAGGATACATCTTCCATAATACCAGGCCATGGTGGTATCCTTGATAGGTTTGACTCAATCCTGTTCACTGCACCTTTAATCTATTACTACCTGAGATTCTTTGCGGCAAGATGAAAAGGGTTGGAATACTTGGTTCAACAGGTTCCATTGGTAGAAATGCACTTGATGTTCTGGAGAAACTGGAGAATTTCAAAATAACCTTTCTTTCCTGCAATACAGATATAAAAAAACTTGCCAGTCAGGTGGATAAATTCAAACCAGAACTGGTTGGAGTGATTGACCCGATAGCAGGAAAGAATGCGGGAAAGTTTTTTGATATCCCTGTGTTAATAGGGTTTGAGGAGATTGAAGAAGCCCTTGACCTCGTTGATATTCTTCTTATTTCAACAACTGGAACAGGTGTGATCAATTTTCTTTTAAAGGCTCTGGATAAAAACATAAGGATAGCCATGGCGAACAAGGAAACACTTGTGGCATTCAGCCCCATTCTGAGAGATAGAATAAAAGGCAAAGAGTTTATACCAGTGGATTCTGAACATTCTGCAATATTTCAGTCAATCCATGCGGGAAGAAGAGAGGATATTAAAAGGATTATTTTAACTGCATCTGGAGGACCTTTCAGGAATAGAGAAGACCTATCAGGTATAACCCCTGAAGAGGCGTTGAGACATCCCAACTGGAATATGGGCAAGAAGATAACAGTGGATTCAGCAACACTGTTTAATAAAGGACTTGAAGCACATGAGGCAAAGGCAATATTTAATCTCTCTCCAGACATGATTGAGATCGTTATACATCCACAGTCTATTATACATAGTCTGGTTGAGTTTATGGACGGTAGTATTATTGCCCAGATGTCGCTCCCGGATATGAGGATTCCCATCCAGTATGCATTTACCTATCCTGAGAGGATAACTTCACCTGTGGAGTCGCTCAATCTGATTGATGTTGGTTCCCTGACATTTGAATCACCCGATTTTGAAAGATTTCCTCTTCTTAAACTGGCACTTGACCTGCTTAATGAAGAGAATACCCTGCCTGCTGTAATGTCCAGGGCAGATGAGATTGCTGTGGATGCATTCCTGAACGGTAAAATTGGTTTTAGTGATATATACAGAATTGTCAGTAAAACGGTTGAAGCCCACAAGCCTGTTAAAATTGAAGGTATTGAAGATGTGCTTCAGGCGGAAGCGTGGGCTGCTGAATATGCGAGGAGGTTGACGAAATGATGGCTTTCCTTTCCATAGTTGTGGCAATAGTGTTTCTTGGGTTTTTGATATTTATCCATGAGTGGTCACATTTTATCATAGCCAGAAAGGGTGGGGTGAAGGTTCCTGTTTTTTCAATAGGGTTTGGACCAG
>JAGGTX010000068.1 GCA_021163525.1 Caldifarciminota bacterium | reverse complement strand
CTATACCTATGGAACCATTAAAAGGTATGGGCTTAAAGATGGTGCTGAGGTTTCAGAAAAGGATATTGATTCTTTATACGAAAAATTTATCATTCCTTTTGCAAAGGAGAGGGTGTTGAGGCTTCTCTCAAGAAGGGAGAGGAGTGAAAAGGAAATTGAGGAATACCTCAGGCATAAACACTACTCAAAGGAGACCATAAACAGGGTGATAGGAGACTTCACATCAAGTAAACTTGTAGACAACAGGAGGTTTGCCGAAATCTTTGTCCGTTCCAGATTTGAAACAAGTCCCAGAGGAGTGAATGTTCTTTCCCGTGAATTGAGGGAGAAGGGAATACCAGAGCATGTAATACAGGAAGTGTTACAGGATTACGATGAGGAGGAGGCGCTGGAGAGGGTTATAAACAGGGTGAAAAAAAGGTATAAAAACAGGAGAGATAAACTTATAAAGTATCTTCTCCAGAAGGGCTTTGACTACTATCTTATCCTTCAGAAGGTAAATGAGACATAGTCAGGAGACTGTAAAAGCAGGGATTTTTGGTATAGCAGGGAATGTGATTTTATTCCTGATAAAGATTATCTTGTTTTTCTTTTCAGGTAGTATAGCGATCCTTGCAGATAGTTTCCACACCCTGTCAGATTCAATAAGTTCAATGCTTATGCTTGCTGGTATATACAAGTCAAGGACACCGCCTGATAGAGAACATCCCTATGGACACGGGAAAACAGAGTACTTTGTGATGGTTTTCATGGCAATAATACTTGTTTTTGCAGGTTTTATGTTCTCAAAGGAGGCCACACTCAGGATAATGAAGCCCATTGAGTTAAAGATAGATGTGTGGATTCTTTCAGGATTACTATTCACCATTCTGATAAAGGAGGCCATGTCCCTATATGCATTCAGGGTTGTGAGGAGAACAGGCTCAAAAATTGTACAGGTTGATGCCTGGCATCACAGGTTTGACACAGTCACAAGTGTGTTTGTTCTGTTTTCCCTCATTGTTCAAAGATTTGGTATAGTGAGGATGGATGGGATTGCAGGTTTTGTCGTGGGAATTATTATTGCTGCACTTGGGTTCAAATTCCTGAAGGATGCATATGACAGGATAATTGGTGTTCCGCCTTCAATTGATATGGTGAGGGGTATAAAGGAGATTGCAATGGGTGTTGAGGGAGTGAGGGCTGTCCATGATTTTATCATATCAAATGTTGAATCCTTCCCGATAATCACCTTCCATATAGAGGTTGATAGAAATCTCTCGGTTGAGAAGGCACATTCTATTGCCGATGAAGTTGAAAAGATGGTGCAGAAAGAATATGGTGGTGTGTGTGTTGTGCATGTTGACCCTGCCTGTGAAGACCAATCTGTCAGGGAAATGTTGAAATGTCTTAAGGAGAGGATTAAGGATGTTGAGGTTGTTCAGGATGTTTACACTGTGAGTAAAACAGAAAAGGGTTTTGTTGTGGAGATAGTCTTTAAGAGGAACACAGAAGCAGGGAAAAAAGAGGAAGTTATAGATTTGATAAGGAAGGAACTTGTGAAGAGATTTGGTGTTGAAAATATAGAATTTCAGGAGAGACCGGGATTTTTGCCAGAGAAATGAAGATTGTGCTTGCATCAAGTTCTCCAAGAAGAATATCACTCCTCTCCGGGATGAATGTTGAGTTTGAAATAAGAAGGCCTGATGTTGATGAGGAATTCTTTGAAGACCCTGTTAAGACCGTTGAATTCAACGCCCTGAAAAAGGCAAGGGCTGTTAGAAAAGGCAGAGAGATAGTGCTTGGGTTTGACACAATAGTATTCCTTGATGGTGAAATTCTTGGGAAACCACAGAATGAGAATCACGCATATAGATTGCTGAAAAAGTTGTCCGGTAAGGTTCACAGGGTATATACAGGGATTGCAGTGGTAACCCCTGAAAGGGAGATTGTTGACCATGAAGTATCCGAGGTGAAATTTAGACCACTAACAGACAGAGAGATATGGGAGTATATCAGAACTGGAGAACCACTTGATAAGGCAGGTGCGTATGGGTATCAGGAGAAGGGAAGGGCACTTGTTGAGTATGTGAATGGGAGTGAAACAAATGTGATTGGATTGCCCATAGAAAAATTGAAAAAGCTTCTTGAAAAGATTGGGATTTGTGATATTTTTAGAAGGAGAAACCATGGATGAGATTAAACTGCCAGAACTAAAAATAGGTGATTTAACAGCAAAACTCCCCATTATCCAGGGCGGCATGAGTGTAGGGGTATCCCTCTCAGGGCTTGCCTCTGCTGTTGCAAAGGAAGGGGGGATAGGGGTTATTGGTGCGGCAGGTGTGGGTATGCTTGAGCCTGATTTCATGAAGGATTACAGGGCTGCAAACAGGAGGGTGTTGAAGAGGGAGATTGCAAGGGCAAAGGAACTTTCTGGTGGAGGTATAATTGGTGTTAACATCATGAGGGCGCTAACCGATTATGACCAGTTGTTGAAGGTCTCAATTGATGAAGGTGCTGACCTTGTTTTAATTGGTGCAGGCCTGTTCCTGAAACTCCCGGACAATGTCACTTTTGATGAATTAATAGCCTCTAACACCAAAATAGTTCCTATAGTATCGTCTGGTAGGGCAGCGAATATCATTTTCAGGTCATGGGCAAACCACTACAACCATGTGCCTGATGGAGTGGTTGTTGAGGGTCCACTTGCAGGTGGGCATCTTGGATTCAAACGGGAGCAAATAGATGACCCTG
>JAGGTX010000199.1 GCA_021163525.1 Caldifarciminota bacterium | reverse complement strand
GTGCCTCTCCACCTATATCCATCAATGAATCGTTAAATTTTCCCTCCCTCTCAAAGATTCTTAAGAAGGCAATCTTTCTGGATAAATAATCAATGTCTTCTTCTGTGTCACCAACCTGAATACCAAGGAGAATCAAAAGACCCTTACCAATAGAGGAAACAACTTCCCCTTCAATACCCACACTGGCCGTTTTAACCCTTTGAATAACTGCTTTCATACTTAGAGTTCGGTCTCTCCAAAATCCTCAGGATTCACATTCCGAAGGTATTTCCTCACATCCAGTTCCCTGTTCTCTTCAAAATCAATCTTTATTGAACTGCTCTCCATCACATCCTCTGATACATATATCGGTGCTTTGACAATGCTTGCAAGTGCAATGGCATCAGAGGGTCTTGAATCAATCTCATAAATGGTATTATCCTTCCTGAGAACGATATTTGCATAGTAGGTGCCATTAACAAGTTTTGTAACCTCAACCTTCATCAATTCAAAACCGAGCCCTTTTATGATGTTAATAATCAGTTCATGGGTGAGGGGTCTTGGATATGGAAGGTTGTTAAGCCCCCTTATAATGGCATCCGCCTCATACTCCCCTATCCAGATAGGGAGAACCCTTCTGGCCTCACCCTCTTCCTCGAGCAGAAGGATTGGTGCATTTCTCTCCTTATCCCTTGCAAAACCAAGAACCTTTACCTCAATCACCTTCTTCTCCAACCACCCAGACCTTTACAACGGCCTGGATTTCCTTGAAAAGTTTTATGGGAACATCATAAACACCTGTATGCTTTATGTGTTCTTCAAGATGGATATGCTTGCGGTCTATTTCATATCCCTTCTGCTTCAATGCCTCTTCAATATCCTTTGTTGTAATAGAACCAAAGAGTTTACCCTCTTCACCTGCCTTCGCCTTTATTGTGATGGTGAGGGTGGATAATTCATCTGCCAGCTTCTTTGCCTCTTCTTCCTTTTTCAATTCAACTTTTTTCCTTGTCTTAAATTCATTCTCAAACCTCTTTCTGTTGGAAGGGCTATCAGGAATTGCAAGTTTCCTGGGGAAAAGGTAGTTTCTTGCATATCCATCCTTCACCCTGACAACATCACCACGAGAACCAAGTCCAGCAACATCCTCTATGAGTATAACCTCCATATCCTCACCTCACCTGTAAATGGTTGCAACAAATGGAAGCAGTGCAACCATCCTTGCCCTCTTTATTGCCTTCTTTAACTTCCTCTGATGCTTTGCACATACATGGGTTATCCTTGCAGGAAGTATCTTCCCGCTATCCGTTATAAACCTCTTCAAAGTGTTTACATCTTTGTAATCAATATAATCAATATGATTTGAACAGAAGTAACAGGTCTTTTCTCTCATTTTTTCCTCCTTATCAGAATGGTAAGTCCTCGTCCCCTGTTTCTATTGGAGGGAGTTCCCCCTCCACAGGCCCCTCGTCCAGACCAGTTGTTTCAACATCTGGTTGAACCTCCACCTCTGGTGGGATGATACCCTCCTCACCCTCAGCAAAGGAATGAAGTATCTGTGCAGAGAATGCACTCACTATTGTATGGGTTATGCTCTTACCTTCAATCTCCCTCTTATAGGTGTGCAACCTCCCCTCCACAAAAACAGGTGTTCCCTTCTTTATCCTGTCACACAGTCTCTCAGCAACCTTTCCTATCAATTGAACACTTATGAACTCTGTTGACTTTTCCCAGTTTCCCGTGTTCCTGTCCCTGTAATTCCTGTTAACTGCAAGGGTGAACATACAGAATGGATTCCCCTTGCTTGTGTACATCAGGTTTGTATCCGCTGTAACATTCCCAACAAGGAAGACCTTGTTTATGCTGGGGAGTCTATATTTTACCATCCTATCTCCTAATGAACATATATCTTAAATAATCAGTACCAATATCCATGTATTTTCTCAAATCCTGAATAACACTGCCATCTGCCTCAAACTCTATCACCAGGTAGTAACCCTCTTCCCTCTTCTTTATAGGATATGCGAGTTGCCTTTTACCCCATTCATCTATCTTTTCAATCTTTCCCTTTTTCTCAATTATCTTCTTCACGTCCTCTATCTTCTCCTTAATCTTCTCCTCCTCAAGTTTGGGGTCAATGATTATCATGCCTTCGTATTTCCTCATAACTCCTCCTTTACTCTTTTGTTGAACACGCTCATTGCCCTGTCTATACCATCAGAAACCCAGAGTTCCACAGCATCACACGCCAGTTCAAGTATTTCAGGAAGTTTCTCCCTTTCTTCATCAGTGAAAGGTGAAAGCACATAACTGGCAGGGTCAATATCAGGTTTACCGATCCCTATCCTCAATCTTGGGAAATCCTCTGTTCCCAGATGGTAGATAATGGATTCAAGCCCTTTATGTCCAGCACTCCCACCCTTTTTTCTCAGCCTGATATAACCAAAGGGTATATCCATGTCATCAAGCACAACCATGAGGTTTTTTGGCTCAACATCCCTGTAAACCTGCATAAACTGCACCAGTGCAATACCTGAAAGGTTCATAAAGGTGGTTGGCCTCAATAGAACAATTCCATCCTTTTCACCGAGATAAAACTCACCCTGACCGGGTCTCAAAGCCACTCCCCATCTTTCGGAGAGTCTGTCAACAACCATAAATCCAAGATTATGCCTTGTCCCTGCGTACTCAATCCCGGGATTGCCCAATCCACAGATAACCCTCTGCAACTACTCTTCCTTCTCCTCTTCTTCCTTGCCCTTTGCAATGACCTCTGGTTCCTCAGGTGCCTCCTCAACCATTTCTTCCACCTCTTCAGCAGCAACAACAGCCTCCATCTTCTTGGGCATAATGATTGAAACTATGGGTGTATGTGGGTCCATATCTATGGTGAACTTTCCACCTGTATCTATATCTCCCACATGGAATGAATCACCTATTCCCAGATTGGTGATGTCAACAAGTATCTTCTCTGGAATATCCCTGGGAAGACATTCAATTTCAACCTCCCTCACGATAAAGTCAACTATTCCACCTTCCTTCACACCCTTACACTCACCTGTCAGTTCTATCGGAACCTTAACCCAGACCTTTTCACCCTTGTGGAGTATGTGGAAGTCCACATGGAGAAATCTGTCTGTGAATATGTCCCTGGTTATCTCCTGAAAAAGGGTGTTAAACTTCTTTTTTCCAACATGGAGTTCAATCACAGTGGATTCCGATGGGATTGAGTGAACAAGTTTCTTCAGGTCTTCCTCCTTCACCTTGATATTCATGGTCTTCTCACCATGACCATAGACAACACCCGGTACCCAGCCTTCCTTCCTCAGCTTCTTTACCTTTGTCTTCCCTTTCTCTTCCCTGATTTCAGCCTTAATCATGAACATTCTTTCACCTCCCTACACAAAAAGTGTGCTTACTGACCTTTCCTCATGTATCCTCAATATAGCCTCACCAAGCAGTTCTGCCACACTCACAACCTCTATGTCGGCAGAACAATTATCCCTCAAAGGAATGGAATCCGTTACAACAAGTTTTTCAATGGGTGAATTTTTAATCCTCTCACATGCATTTGATGAGAGGACAGGATGTGTTACATATGCAAAGACCCTTTTAGCACCCTTTTTTATGATTGCCTCTGCTGCACCAACAAGGGTTCCAGCAGTATCCACTATGTCATCAACAAGGATCGCAACCTTTCCCTCAACCTCACCAACAACATTCATCACCTCTGCCATATTGGGGGCGGGTCTCCTTTTATCAATTATTGCTATGGGGACATTGTTTATCCTCTTTGCTATTGCCCTTGCCTTCTTTGCCCTTCCAGGGTCAGGTGAAACAATAACCAGTTCGTCAATATTGTAGAAATCCTGCCTTTTTATATGCTCAATTATCACGGGTGCGGCATACAGATGGTCAACAGGTATATTGAAGTAACCCTGTATCTGCTCGGCATGGAGGTCAAGGGCAAGTATCCTGTGGGCACCTGCAGTTGAAAGCAGGTCAGCAACGAGTTTTGCAGAAATGGGAACGCGGGGTTCATCCTTCTTGTCCTGTCTTCCATAACCATAATAGGGAATAACAGCAGTTATCCTGCGCGCAGATGCCCTCTTCATTGCATCTATCATAATGAGCAGTTCCAGTAGATTCTCTGCCGGAGGATGGGTTGACTGTATCAAAAATACATCCTTACCCCTGACATTTTCAAGAACCTTAACAAATATTTCACCATCGGAGAACCTGGTAACAAAGATTTCTCCCAGGTTAATCCCCATGTATTTAACTATTTTTTTAGCCAATTCAGGATTTGAAGTTCCTGCAAAAACCTTCACCTTATCATCCATACATACTCCTTCTCATCTGGGGCGGGTGGATTCGAACCACCGAATGCGGGATCCAAAATCCCGTGCCTTGCCGCTTGGCTACGCCCCAAGTATGCTATTCAATATCCTTTGTTTCCTCAACAGCCTCCGTGCTTTTCCCTTCCAGCACCCTATGATACTCATCAATCACTGCCTTTTCAAGCCTCTGTCTCATCTCATTGTTGATTGGATGGGCGATGTCCCTGAACTGTCCATCCTTACCCCTTCTTGAAGGCATCGCTATGAAAAGCCCATTCTGTCCTTCAATAACCTTAATGCCACGAACCACAAACTCGTTGTCAAAGATGACATTTGCAAATGCCTTCAATTTGGGCTCCTCCCTCAGCGTGATTTTTACCTCAGTAATCTCCATACTCAAGCCTCCATTTTGTTAAACTGTTTAAGATACTCACTACTGGAAATGCTTCTGCAAATCCAGCAGTCTCCATTTCCCTGGAATTGCGGGAGAAGCCTTTCTGCAGCATCCCCCTCATCAATCAGGGCAAAGACACATGAACCACTCCCAGTTATACTCACTCCACACACTCCATTGCTATTCTTTAATATAGTATACACCTTTACCACTTCCTTTTCATCCATAAGGAGTGCTGTGAAGTGGTTAAAAAGGTTACTCCCTATTCTTTCTATATCCTCTCCTTTTAAGGCTTCAATCAGGATATTAACATCTCCTTCAGGTTTTGTCAAGGCTCTGAACACCTCTTCGTATGCCTTCCCTGTATTCACACTGAAGTCAGGACAGATGAGGATAAACCACATATCTGGTGTTGGTAAAATCTCTATAATCCTTTCTCCTCTTCCCTGGGCAAGGACCGTGCCTCCGTATAGGAAAAAGGATGTATCTGAACCAAGTGAGTCTGCCAGCCCTTTAAGGCCAATATGATTAAGAGGATAATTAAAGTGTTTATTCAATGCAAGGAGGGTTGCCACTGCATTGGAACTTCCTCCACCAAGTCCACCACCTGGAGGAATATTCTTCTGAATGAACACATCGGCCCCAAATTCAAATCCTGTCTTTTCCTGAAACCCTTTTATTGCCCTATAAACAAGATTATCCTTATTTTCTGGAACATCCTTCCTGGTGGTTTTGACACTAATTCTTCCGCTGTTATTAAAATTCAGGTGTATTTTATCATGAAGGTCTATCATCTGGAATATTGTTAAGATGTTGTGATACCCATCAGACCTCTTATTAAGAACCTCAAGGTAAAGGTTTAATTTAGCATAGGACCTGAACTCAATCCCCATTATTCTTCTGGCGAAAATTCCACCAGTGTTCTGGGTTCCTCTTTATCTTTTTCGCAACATAGATGTTTGATTCAAGCAGTGCATCAATACTTGCACCAGCATCCCCCCACCAACCATCAAGCACTTCATATTCAAGTTCCCCCCTTTCAATATAAAGGTTGTTGACATCTGTAATCTCATACTCACCCCTGCTTGAGGGTTTAAGAGAATCAATAAACTGAAACACCCTGCTATCATACATATAGATGCCTGTTATGGCATAATTTGTGGGAGGACTTTCTGGTTTTTCAATAATCTTAATAATTTTATTATCCTCCATAACAGCCACGCCATAATCACAGGGATTTTCAACCTCTTTGAGAAAAACCTTCGCACCCTCCCCCTTCTTCTCAAACTCCTTAACAGCAGGGGCAAGGTCGTCCTCAACTATATTGTCACCAAGTAACACCATACACAGGTCACCCTCAACAAAATGTTCTGCCAGCTTCAGGGCATGGGCAATACCCAGTTCCCTTTCCTGATAACTGTACTGTAAATTTTTCAGACCAAAGGCATTACCATTACCCAGGAGCCTTAAAAAATCTCCTGCGTTATTTCCACCCGTGATAATCATAATATCTTTAATTCCCGCTTTAACAAGGGTGAGTAATGGATAGTAAATCATAGGCTTATCATACACAGGTAAAAGGTGCTTATTTGTTATCTTTGTCAGTGGATAAAGCCTTGTGCCAAGCCCACCAGCAAGAATAACACCCTTCATTTCTTCAATGCCTCTGGTTCCTTCTCAAGCAAACTTCCTATCACCACTATGTCTGCACCGGCACTGAACTTCTCCTCAATATCCTCTTTTGACCGTATTCCTCCACCTATGATAAGCGGGACCGTGATACCGCTTTTCACCGCCCTTATCATCTCAGCAGGTATTGAATTATCTGCACCGCTCCCTGCATCCATGTATATGAATTTCATCCCGAGGAACTCACCAGCAAGGGCATGAGCAAGGGCAATCTCATTCTTATTTCTGGGTATTGGCCTTGTATTACTGATGAATTCAACCGTGGTGGTTGAGCCAGACTCAATCAGCATATATCCAGTTGGGATAACCTCAATATCCATCTTTCTCAATCTTGGTGCTGCCCTTACATGCTCACCAATTAGATACTGGGGGTTCCTGCCACTTATCAATGATAGAAACAATATTGCATCTGCATGCTTGCTAATCTGGAGTGAAGAACCAGGAAAGATTATCACAGGGTTTTCTGTCAGCCCCTTTATCTTTTTCACAAAATCATCAAAATCCCTGTTATAAAGGGTGCTTCCCCCTACAAAGATAAGGTCAACCATGCTGTTGTTTATACATTCAACCCTCTCCTCAAGAGGAATGCCTGTATCTGTATCAGGGTCAATCAGCGCAGCAACAAGTTTTTTCTTATTTTCAACTGCCTGTTTTATAAATTCATAAATCATACCTGCCTCTCAAAAGTCTGAGACCCGGTTTCATCAGGTCTGGATACTCCCTGATAAGGGATTTTATTATAT
>JAGGTX010000156.1 GCA_021163525.1 Caldifarciminota bacterium | reverse complement strand
ACAAGGATCCTTGATGTTGGTGGAACATTGGTTTTAAGTTTCTTCCTTATAAGGGCGGTTGTTACCCTTGCAGGTTATGGACTTGAGAAATACTGGCTTAAGCGTGAACAAGACGAGAACAAGGTTAAAAGTATCAGGGGAATAATCACTGTTATAAAAGGAGTTATCTGGGCAGGTGGTATTATATTCATACTTGACAACCTTGGTTTTAATGTCTCCACGGTTATCACAGGCCTTGGTATTGGTGGTGTTGCAGTGGCACTTGCTGCTCAGGCTGTGCTTGGTGACCTTTTTGCATACTTTACCATCTTCTTTGATAAGCCCTTTGAGATTGGAGACTTTATTGTTGTTGGAGACTTCATGGGAACTGTTGAGCATATCGGCATAAAGAGCACAAGGCTCAGAAGCATAAGTGGAGAGGAACTTGTATTTTCAAACAAGGACCTTACAAATTCAAGAATAAAAAACTTCCGGAGAATGCGGAGGAGAAGGGTTGCCTTCTCCATTGGTGTAACATATGACACCCCTCTTGAGAAGGTAAAAAAGATACCTGAGATAATAAAAGATGTAATTGATGGAATAGATAATGCCACCTTTGACAGGGCACACTTTGCCTCATACGATGATTCCTGGCTCAGGTTCGAGATAGTCTATTATGTTGAATCCAGTGACTACTATGTGTATATGGACATACAACAGAAGATAAATCTTACATTGAAGGAAGAGTTTAAAAAAATGGGAATTGAATTTGCATTCCCCAGCCAGACCATATACCTTGTTAATCAGGGAAATGGGTAAGGTTTTCGTATTCAATGGTAGAAACCATACAATAGAGTATTTTCCCTCAATAGTCTGGGCAAGTACTGTGCTTATAAGGGGAAGGAGAAATATACTGATTGACCCGGGTGGCTCACTTCCATCAAATCTTCCTGAAATCCACGAAATATGGATTACCCATGCACATCCAGACCATATCTCCATGATGGACAGGTTTGGTAAAACCCCTGTTTTTGCTCATCCCGAAGCCTTAAACATCCTTCGTTCAAAAAATCCAGGTGGGGCATCCACCAAGAGGGAACTTGATACATGCCTTGAAAAATTGAAAGGTGCATCTGGCTGGAGAAGGATACTCCTGATGGCCATAGCACATGTTCTGGTAAGGGGATTTGGCTTGCTATTCATCAGGGGAGGAGGTGGTGTTGAGAATGTTCATGCATTCAGGGATGGAGAAGAGAGATATGGCATAAAAATAATCTTCACCCCGGGCCATTCCCCTGATGGTGTGAGTTTCATAATTGAAGATATGGGAATTGCCATAACTGGTGACCTGATAACAGGCAGGAGGAATGCTCCAGCGAACCTTTTTACACCATCAAGCAATCCAATCCAGGCATTGAAATCCATTGAAAGGCTTATTGAAGAAAAGATTGATATAATACTTCCAGGCCATGGAAGGCCCATATACAATGCCAGAGAAAGATTAAAAACAGCACTGAAACTGACAGTTGAGGAGATTGAATGCATAAAAAAAAGCCATCCGTGGAAGGGCTACTGGTCAGGTTTTATAAATATAATGAAGTGCATTCACGGTTCAAGAAAAATCATTGCCAGGCTCTCTGCACTTGTTTTTTACTCAGGAAAAGCAGAGGACCTGCTTTAACTTTTTTCAGTTTACCTTCTGAATATTCTGGGGAAAATCCCTCTACCCCTTATTGTTTTCCTCACACCATCAAGAACTGACCTTGTGGTAGATTCTCCCCTCTGTATCAATTCATCAATCCTTCCAAATTCTGTCCAGTGAATATCGGGAAGTTCAATATCTATAATGAAATCCGCCTCTTCAAGCGTTAACCTGAACAACTTGAATCTTGCAAGTTCCTCACTCCTCAGTATCACCTCAAGTGCACTTGATAGTTCACCCGGTGGGCTCAATTGCCTTCCAAGAATCACACCTATCACAATATCTGCTCCAAGCGCCCTTGCTGCCTGGATAGGGACATTTGCCGTAACACCTCCATCCACAAGGACATAGTTTTCATACTCTACCTTTGGGAATATACCGGGAATAGCAGAACTTGCCATTGTTGCCTTCCATAAAGGTCCTGCTGTAAAAATTACATCATTGCCTGAGAGAAGGTCAAGGCTTATGCATGCAAATGGTATCCTTGTATCTGAAAACTCCTTATTTTCAAAAAGTTCTTTAAAAATATTCTCTGTTGGTTCTCTTGGGACAATGGAAGGCTTCATAAGGGATTCAGCAACGGTCAATCCATCCTTCAGCCTTGATTTTATCCTCCCAAACCAGCCTCCAGACTGATTCCTGTTAAACTTTTCCAGCCTCAAATCCCTGAAGGCATCTGAATTAATAAAAACCCTCGCCTTATTCTCCAGATACAAAGGGTCTGGATTCAATGCATACAGGCCCCCAACAATTGAACCGATACTTGTGCCCGCAATTACATCTATCGGGATACCTTCCTCTTCAAAGACCTTTATTACCCCTATATGGGCGAGCCCCTTTGCAGAGCCTCCTCCAAGAGCAAGTCCAATCCTTGGCCTTTTGAAAATATTCATTTTCTCCTCCATTTTTGAGTATTTTACACGGTCCTATGTGAAAAATCAAGGATAAATTCAGTAATCTATAGACTTTTAAAAAATTTATGTTAAACTAACAGTGGAACAAAAGTCAAAAACCGGTGTCTAATTAAGAAAGGAGGTGGACATGCGTACCTTTATCATCATTGGTATTGCTTCGCTTGTTGTTCTTCTTGGTTGTGCACCCGAAACATTGGGGATCTATCCTGTAAAGCCTGTTGTTGAGGTTTCCACGGATACAACCTTGATAGTATCAGTGGTT
>JAGGTX010000054.1 GCA_021163525.1 Caldifarciminota bacterium | reverse complement strand
TCAACCCATTGAAAATCAAGGAAATTCTTTTCCGGGAGTGTGAAATTTTTTCATGTCAATGAAAAATTTTCCACCAAAAAATGTATAAAATTATATCTTGACTATCCATCTCTTTGCACTAATATTCCACTATGAAACTGCCGATCACTGGTGGAACGCTCATAGAGGATGTGGTGAGGGCCTATCCCAGGTCTGTTTCTGTTTTCCTTGAGTTCGGGATCCGTGCCATTGTTTGCGGTGATGTTATATGGGGCACAATAAAGGAGGAAGCAGAGAGGGTTGGTGCGGACCTGGATAAACTCCTTGAGGCACTGAATAGGTTAACCGAAGAGAGACAGATTCCAACAATATGATTCGTGTCAGGATTGCACCCTCACCAACAGGATACCTCCATGTGGGGACTGCAAGAACTGCCCTCTTTAACTATCTTTTTGCCAGAAAAGAGGGGGGTATTTTTATCCTCAGGATAGAGGATACAGATATTAAAAGGTCTTCCCGAGAGATGGTGGATGTTATCCTTGATTCCCTCACATGGCTTGGTCTTGAATGGGATGAGGGACCATACTTCCAGTCAGAGAGGTTTGATATTTACAGAAGGTATGCTGAAAAACTTGTTTCTGAGGGTAAGGCGTATTACTGCTACTGCACACCAGAGGAAATAAAGGAGAGGAAGGAGAAGGTGCAGAACCGGGGAAAGGTCTGGAAGTATGACAGAAGGTGTCTCCACCTCACTGATGAAGAGAGGAAGAGGTTTGAGGGAGAGGGAAGACCAAAGGCAATCAGGTTTCTTGTTCCTGATGGTAAGACGGATTTTGATGACCTTATACACGGAAAAATTGAGAGGGAGAATCAGGATATTGAGGACTTTGTTCTAATCAAGTCTGATGGAACACCTGGATACAATTTCTCTGTTGTGATTGATGACCATGAGATGGGAATAACCCATGTAATCAGGGGTGATGACCATATATCAAACACCCCAAAGCAGATACTTGTTTACAGGGCACTTGGATGGGATGAACCCGCATTTGCCCATGTTCCCCTTATCCTTGGTCAGGACAGGAGTAAACTCTCAAAGAGGCATGGTGCAGTTGCAGTTTCTTATTACAGGGACCAGGGCATACTCCCTGAGGCATTTGTTAATTTCCTTGCACTTCTTGGCTGGTCACCTGGTGAGGACAGGGAGATATTCTCAATGGATGAATTGATAAAGGTATTTTCACTGGAGAGGGTTGGTAAAAAACCCGCAATCTTTGATATAAACAAACTCCTCTGGATGAATCAGGAGTATATCAGAAAACTGGATAATGAGGAACTTGTGGAAAGGATTGTTCCATATTTGAAAATGTCAGGCCTGATTGGTGCTGAATTTGACAGGGCTTATCTTTTAAAGGTTGTTCACCTTATGAAGGAGAGGCTCCAGACCCTGAGGGACCTTGAGAAAATAGGGTATTATTATTTTAAGGATGACTTTGACTATGACCCGAAGGGTTTGAGGAAGAGGATTTATCCTGGTGTTGAAAAGAGGCTTGAAATGGTGATTGAAGAACTTGAAAAGATTGATGAATGGGATGAAAAGGCATGTGAGGATGTTGTCAGGAGTATTGCAGTTAAGGAGGGATGCAAGGCGGGTGAGATTATACATCCCATAAGGCTTGGTATAAGTGGTATGACATTTGGGCCCGGTCTGTTTGAACTCATGGAACTACTTGGAAAGGCCAGGGTTATAAACAGGTTGAAAAGATTTGTTGAATTTTTAAGAAAAAGAGAAGAAGGCCATTAACAAGGGAGGTTTACTGTGTTTATGCAGAAACTGAGAAAGAGCATGGGAATATTCCTCTGGGTGATTGCCATCATCTTTGTTCTCTTCATATTCTTTGACTTTGGTGCCAATGTGAGGCGTTCAGGAAGTATGCTCCAGAGGGGGATAATTGCAAAGGTGGGAAGGAGGTATGTGAGTTACAATCTTTTCAGTTCAGAATACCAGGATGCCCAGCAGAGGACATTTGGCCAGAGGCCGGAGATAGACCCCAGGGACCAGAGGAAATTATCAGACCAGGTGCTGAATCAGATAATCATTAATCAGATATTCTCTGATGTGAGACAGAGGTTAGGGATCACATTTCCAACCAACTTTTACTCCAGACTTGCTATGCTCATGCCACCGCAGGAATTCCTTAAAGACACAGTTTTTTACAACAATGGAAGGTTTGACTTACAGAAGTATCAGAATATAATGAGGGACCCAAGGATGCAGCAGTTCTTCCTCACATACCAGCATAGACTCCAGAAAGTAATACCAGACCAGATTTTGAACTTTGACCTGATGAATTTTGTTCGGGTCTCAGGGATGGAGATTCTCAGAGAGTATATTGAGGATAGTCTTATGGTGAAGATTGAATACCTGTATTTCCCTCCTGAGGTGGATACAACAATCAAGCCTACAGACGAAGAACTCAAAAAGTATTTTGAGGAGAACATATATAAATATAATGAGTATGGTGCACTGATGTCCTACGCGGTTTTCCCAGTGCCAGTGGTTGGGGCAGACAAAGAAAGGGCCTATGAGAATGCACTCAATATTATAAGCCAGTTCAATGCAGGTATTGCATTTGACACGCTTGCATACATCTATTCAGAGAGCCCAACGGGAAAGAAGGGTGGTGATGCAGGTGAGATTAATATCACCAAACTCCCTGTGGAAATGCAGAAGGCATTGAGGGGGGTGAAGGTTGGTGGAATTACCCGGCCCATAAAGATGGATGAAGGGGTTTATGTGCTCTATGTGGAGTCAAAAAAGGGAAACCTATACCATTTAAGGGAGATTTTCATCAGGTATAAACCCTCATATGAAACTTACACATCAATAAAAAAGAAGGCAGAGGATTTTATCAAGGCTTACAAGGAAGACCCACAGGGTGCCTTGAAAACATACGGCGTTGAGATGAAGGACTTTCTTTTCAACAGGTTCCAGCAAAATCCTATGGGTGTAAACTTTGGATTTCTTTTGAAGACTGCAAAGGAGGGTGAATTCCTCCCACCCCTTCTTGGGAATGATGGATTCTATGTGTTCCTTATGAAGAAGAACATGATGGAGAAACTGGATTTTGGAGTTTTGAAGGAGAAGGTGAGGGCTGATTACCTTCTTGAAAAGGGGATTGATATGGCTTATAACAGGGCAATGCATGCAAGATTGAAGATGAAGGATAAACTTGCTGCAGATGGAGCCCGATACGGTTCAACAGGCTATTTCTCAATGACAATGGAGGTTCCAGGCATACCCTTCAGGAGCAGTGTTTATGGTGCTGCATTCAACCTTACACCTGGAAGGATTTCCCAGCCCATAAGGGATGTTAATGGTGTCTATATCATCCGTGTGAAAAAAAGGAAGGATATTGACCAGAACAAGATACAATCCTATTACAGGAATTATATGCAGATTGTGTTCCAGATAAAAAGACAGGAAGTGATGAATGAATTGTATTCTGAACTTGTTGAAAAATACAGGATTCAGGATTATAGGTCTGAGCTTTCTATTTAGCATCAGTTCCTGCGTTATATCATTCACAGGTGGTGGTATAAAAGGCAGTGTAGAAATTCCACCTGTGGAGAATGAAAGTGATGCATATGGGATTGAGGGGCTCATAACCTCTGCAATCATTGATGCCTTTAATGAGGACGGAAGGCTCAGACCTTCGGACAGAGGTGATTACATTTTGAAGATAGTGGCAAACGATTATAAAAGGGAGCCATCCTCTTTTGATACAACGGGAGAGGTGAAGGAGTACAGATACACCCTGTCTGCACATGTGCTTTTAAAAAAATCATCCGATACAACAAAGGTTCTTGACAGAAGATTACAATCGGTTATAACCTTAACAGGAGATAAAGACGAGACAGAGGGAATAAGAGAGGTCTCAAAGAAACTTGCGACGGAGATAATAAGGCTTGTGTTAGAGCAGTGGTGACACTTGACAAAAAGGCGCTGTAAATTTAATTAAATTAAAGGAGGAGAGATGACCAGAACCAAGGCCTATTTTGTTGAGAGGCTCTCGGAGAAGACAGGGCTGCCGAGGAATCAGGTGAAGATTCTCATTGAGGAGTTTCTTGAGGAGATTAAGGAAACTCTGAGGAACAACGACAGGGTGGAGATTCGTGGATTTGGAGTTTTTGTGAACAGATTCAGAAAAGGAAAGATTGGCAGGAATCCCAGGAACAAGGTTGAGGTGAGAATCCCGGACAGGTATCAACCCACATTCAAGCCATCAAGGGATTTCAGGAAGGAGATTGAAAGGAGAATAAAGGTCCAATAGGAGGTAACTTGCCCTGCGGCAGAAAGAGAAAATTGCAGAAGATAAGGACACATAAGTTAAAAAAGAGAAGAAAGAAAAACAGACACAAAAAGAAGTAGCACCCGTAGCTCAACCGGATAGAGCATCCCGCTCCGGACGGGAAGGTTGAAGGTTCGAGTCCTTTCGGGTGCACCAGAAAAGGATAATATATGGATGAATTTGAAAACCTTTTAAAAGAACTGGTTAAAAGAGGGGGGTCAGACCTTCACCTGAAAGTGGAGGAGCCCCCTATTTTCCGTATAGATGGGAGGCTTGTGCGCGCCACTGAGTATGATGTTATAACCCCAGAGTTCATGAAGGAGACAGTGTTCAGCCTTATGACAGAGAAACAGGCTGAACGTTTCAAGAAGGACCTGGAACTTGACCTTTCTTATGAGATACCGGGTATGTCCCGTTTCAGAATAAATGTATTCCTACAGAAGGGCTACATAGGTGCGGCAATAAGGCAGATACCTATAAGGATTAAGACCATTGATGAATGGGGATTGCCTCCACAACTGAAAGATATTGCAATGTACAACAGGGGTTTTGTCCTTGTTACAGGTCCAACAGGCAGTGGTAAATCAACAACACTTGCCGCTATGATTGAGGAGATGAACAACAGGGTCAAGAGACACATTATTACAATTGAAGACCCTGTTGAATTTGTTTTTGAGGATAAGATGTGTGTGATAGAGCAGAGGGAGATTGGGGTTGATACATTTTCCTTTTCTGAGGCATTGAAGAGGGTTGTGAGACAATCGCCTGATGTGATTATGGTTGGGGAGATGAGGGACCTTGAGACCATATCCCGTGCACTCACAGCAGCAGAGATGGGTGCACTTGTCCTTGCAACACTCCATACAACAGATGCTGCACAGACCGTTGACAGAATTGTTGATGTTTTCCCTCCTGAACAGCAGCATCAGGTGAGGCTCCAGCTTTCAAACACAATCAAGGCGGTTATATCCCAGACACTCCTTCCCCTTGCCACTGGAAAGGGGAGGATAGCAGCATTTGAGATACTGATCGGGACACCTGCTGTTAAGAATGCAATAAGGGAAGGAAAGGTTGACCAGATATACAATCTCATCCAGTCCGGTGGAAGACACGGTATGAGACTCCTTGACCAGTCATTGAAAGAGCTGTATTTAAGAGGGCTTGTAAACTATGAGGATGCACTTTCCAAGGCATCCAATCCTTCTGAATTTGAGGCATCCATTGCGAGGATGTGATGGTTAATATAAGTGAACTTTTAAAGATGATGGCGAACAGGAATGCCTCTGACCTCATACTCAAGGTGGGTTCACCACCTGTGATGAGAATCTATGGGGACCTTGTAAAACTCGGTGATAAACCTGTGATTGAGGCAGAGGATACCCTCAATGTAGCGAAGAGTGTTTTAACAGAGGAACAGTTCAAGAAATTCATTTCTTCAAATGAGATGGATGTTGCTGTCAATGTCCCCAATCTTTCAAGGTTCAGGGTGAATCTACTAAGGCAGAGAAAAACGATCGGTCTGGTATTCAGAAGGATTCCCCACGAGATACCCAGACTGGATGATAGGAGATTCAATTTTCCTCCAATTTTGAAAGAGTTTGCAATGAGACCAAGGGGTTTGATTCTGGTAACAGGCCCTTCTGGTTGTGGTAAGTCCACCACCATTGCTGCAATGATTGATTACAGGAATAAGAGGGATGCATGCCATATCATCACGGTGGAAGACCCTGTTGAGTTTATTTATAAGGATGAAAAGGCAATCATTGACCAGAGGGAGGTTGGAAGGGATACCCGTTCATTTGCAAATGCACTCAAGTACTCATTGAGGCAGGACCCTGATGTGATTGTTGTTGGTGAGATGAGGGACCTTGAGACCATATCACTTGCAATAACTGCTGCTGAGACTGGCCATCTTGTTCTTTCAACCCTGCATACAAATAATTCCATTGAGACCATTGACAGGATAATTGATGTCTATCCTCCATTCCAGCAGAGACAGATTAGACTCCAGTTGAGTGCAAACCTTGTTGGTATTATTTCGCAGGTTCTCCTGAAGAGGAAGGACGGAAAGGGACAGATTGCAGCATTTGAGATCATGGTTTCCATAGCCGCGGTAAGAAAATTGATAAGAGAGGCAAAAACACACCAGTTGGGCTCAATCATGCAAACAAGGACAAAAGAGGGGATGAAGACCCTGAACATGTCACTTGTGGAACTTGTGAGGAAGGGGCTTGTCTCGTATCATGAGGCAAAGAATGCCTCTCCAAACCCAGATGAGTTTGCTGAATTACATGGAAAATACAAACAGGGGGTAGGACATGGGTGAGGTGAAGGATGTTGAAGAACTTTTGAGAAGGGCAGAAAAACCAGGGCAGGATGCACTCAAACTCCATCCATTTTACAGGGGCAAGATTCAGGTGATGCCAAAGTGTGTGGTGAGAACCCTTGATGATTTTGCAGTCTGGTACACACCAGGGGTTGCTGCACCTTGCAGAGAGATAGAGAAGGACCCTGAGAAGGTCTGGGAGTATACAAATAAAGGTAATATGGTGGCTATTGTATCTGATGGAACAAGGGTGCTCGGGCTTGGTGACATTGGTCCATACGGGGCGCTCCCTGTGATGGAGGGGAAGGCTTTGATTTTTAAGTATCTTGGTGGTGTGGATGCCTTTCCGGTTGTGATTGGAACAAAGACCACAGAAGAAATCATCCAGGCAGTTAAGTGGATAGAACCATCCTTTGGTGGTATCAATCTTGAGGATATTGCTCAGCCCAAATGTTTCACAATTCTGAATACCCTTCGGGAAGAGATGCCCATCCCTGTATGGCATGACGACCAGCAGGGAACAGCAACCGTTATCCTTGCGGGTCTTCTCAATGCAATTGAGTATGTTGGGAAGAAAAAGGAGGATGTGCGTATTGTTCTACTTGGTGCTGGCGCTGCAAACATAAGAACAGCCCACGTCCTGATAAAGGCAGGTTTCAATCCTGAATCCATGATTGTTGTGGATTCAAAGGGTATACTTCACAGGGACAGGGAAGACCTTGCAGAAAGGTATCCTCAGAAGTGGGAGATTACACAGATGACAAACAAAGAAAACAGAAAGGGTGGTATCAGGGAGGCAATGGTTGGCGCGGATGTAATAGTTGGCGCTTCAAGACCAGGTGTGATAAATCCTGAATGGATAAAAGATATGGCGAAGGACCCCATTGTGTTTGCATGTGCAAATCCTGTTCCGGAGATATGGCCCTGGGAGGCAAAGGAAGCGGGTGCAGCTATTGTTGCTACGGGCAGGTCCGATTTTCCCAATCAGATAAACAATTCTCTCGGATTCCCTGGTATCTTCAGGGGAGCCCTTGATGTGATGGCAAAGACAATCACCGATGAGATGTGCATTGCTGCCGCAGAGGAACTTGCGAAGATAGCAAGGGATAATGGTTTGAAAGAGGATTATATTATCCCGAATATGGAAGAGTGGGAGGTGTTCCCAAGAGAGGCGGCTGCTGTTGGTGAAACGGCCATAAAGCAGGGTGTTGCCAGAATAGATGGATACACCTATAATGACCTGAAATCAATGGCCGAAAAGAAGATTAAAGAGGCAAGAGAATCGCTCAAGTTATTGATGGACAAAGGGTTGATACCCAAACCAGATTGATGATGAAAGTGCTTGACAAAAGAAATACTTTTGTTTATACTTTTAGTATGTTTATGTTGAAAAAACCAAAGAAGGGGGTGCTATATGCGTAAGGTTTTCCTTGCACTATTGTTTATTGTGGCATTATCCATGTTTGCGGGAACCACGGGTAAGATTGTGGGGCGTGTTTATGATGCCTCAACCAGGCAGGGATTACCGGGTGTTAATGTTATTATTGAAGGAACAACAATGGGTGCTGCCACAGACCTGGATGGTTACTTTATTATACTGAATGTTCCTCCTGGAACCTATGATGTTACAGCCCAGATGATTGGTTATCAGAAGATGACAATCCAGGGTGTCCAGGTGAT
>JAGGTX010000024.1 GCA_021163525.1 Caldifarciminota bacterium | reverse complement strand
GACATTGAGTGCCTCAATTGCAACTGCACTGCCAAGTGGATTTCCACCAAATGTTGAACCATGGTCCCCTGGATTGAAAACCCCGAGTATATCCTTCCTTGCAGCAACAACTGATACTGGGAGGATTCCACCGCTCAATGCCTTACCAAGGATTATCATATCGGGCTTTGCATCCTCCCATTCCCATGCAAACATCTTTCCCGTCCTCCCCAATCCTGTCTGGATTTCATCAAGGATGAAGAGTGCATTGTTCTTTTCGCAGAGAGACTTTATCTCTTTAAGATAACCCTCCGGCGGGATTATGATTCCACCCTCACCCTGAATGGGTTCAATCAAAACACCTATGGTGTTCTCATTAAATGCATTTTTAATCGCCTCAATATCTCCATATGGAACCATCTTAAACCCAGGTGTGAATGGGCCAAATCCCTCCCTGTACTGCTCTTCGGATGAGAAGGATATGATCGTGATTGTCCTGCCATGGAAGTTGTTCTCTGCTACAATAATCTCACCTTTATACTTCTCCATTCCCCTGACTGTGTAAGCCCATTTCCTTGCAGCCTTAATTGCGGTTTCAACTGCCTCTGCACCTGTGTTCATGGGCAGTGCCATATCCATACCTGTGACCTCACAAACCTTCTTGAGAAACAGGGGGAGTTTGTCATTATGGAATGCCCTTGATGTGAGTGTCAATTTTGAAAGTTGCCTCTGTGCAGCCTTAACTATCCTTGGATGATTATGCCCCTGATTGAGTGCAGAATAAGCGCTGAGCATGTCCATATATTTCTTACCCTCAACATCCCACACCCAGACGCCTTTGCCCCTCTCTATAACAACAGGAAGGGGGAGATAATTGTGTGCTCCGAATTCATCATTAATCTTTATCAATTCACCACTTGAAAGTTTTCCCATCTCACCTCCTTTTTTCCTGAAATCTATATTTAAAAAAAACAATGTCAAGGGAAAGGGATCTGGTTCTCCTTTTGACAAAAATTATTTTATGTTTTACAATCGGGTATGGTTTCTGGACTATTTAAGAAAAAAGAAGAAACAATCTATGTGAATGCAGCATCATCAGGCCTTATGAGCATACCTGCAATGAAGGCAGCAGAAGGAATATTAAAAGAATATACGGAGAGGGCTGAACTCACCTGGGAAGAGCAGTTAAAGGTTGTTGAAGATTTCAGAAAAGCGGTTTCAAAATTACTTGGCGTAAAAAAGGAAGAGGTTGTTCCAGTACAGAACACCTCACAGGGAACATACATTGCACTGCTCAATGTGATAAATTCAGAAGAAGATGAGATTATTCTCATGGAGGAGGCATTTCCATCCATAAAATACATCGCAGAGGTAAATTTCCCCATGAACAAAAAAATCTATGTGAAGTTCAGCAGAAGAAATCCTGTGGAAGCAGTGAAACCACACATCACAAATAAAACAAGGGCTGTTGTCATAGACCTTGTTCATTATGTTACAGGTGAGTTCTGGGATACAACTGAATTGGGAGGATACCTTAAAGAAAAAGGGATATATCTGATTGTTGATGGTATACAGGGGATTGGTGCAATACCATTCTCTCCTTCATCCAGAAATGTTCATTTTCTTTCATGTGGTGGTTCTAAATGGCTACTTGGTCCTGGTGGAACAGGTTTTCTATGGGTGAGCAGAGAAATCTTTCCAGAGATTAAAAAGGTTTATTCTGGCTGGCTCGGTGCTCCATGGAAGGATTTCAGCAATTTTTCCAGCCTGCCACACCCTTACAATGACCCGCGGACATTTGAACTGGGGACAAGAAACCTACCCGGGATAGCAGGGCTTACAGAAAACATAAAAATATTGAATAATATTGGTATTGAACATGTCAACTCCCATATCCTAATGCTTAAAAACTCCCTCTTACAAAAAATAAAATCACAGGGATATAAATCATGCTGTGAAAACGCACCTTCAGGGATAATCAGTATCAAGCATGAGGCTATAAACATGAAAAAATTGTATGAATTCCTTAAAAACAGGGGGATTATCTGCTCTTATAGAAATGGTATGATTAGATTTTCACCCCATATTTATAATAATTTGCAGGAAATTGAAAAAATTATTGGGATTATAAAAGGGGTTGACAAAAATGGGTTTTTCCGATATATAAAATGTATGAAGTTCAAAGAAATCTTTAAGTCTTTGAAGGTAGTTCTTGACATTGATGCATCTTCAAAGGATGATGCTATAAAGAAACTTGTTGATTATCTTCCTGTTGAAGAAACAAAGAAAGAACTCCTTTACAATGCAATAATGAAAAGAGAAAGCCTTGGTTCCACTGGCATCGGTGATGGAATTGCTGTCCCACACGCAAGGAGTCTCATTCCAAAGGATGTATGTATTGTTGTAGGGAGACTGAAAAATCCAATAGACTTTGATGCACTTGATGGTAAACCTGTTAAACTGATGTTTCTCGTTGTTGCTCCGCCACATGATACAAAGAACAGATACCTTATAACACTTGGAAAGATTGCTGAACTTTCAAGGGAAATCTCCAGAGACAAAAGGATATTTGAGGTTGAAACAGAAGAAGAATTTGTAAACGAACTGGAGAAACTACTTGATAAAAAGTCATGAATGACGATCTAAGAAAACTTATATCACTTCAGGAACTTGACCTTTTAATCAAAGAGAGAAAAAAGGAAGAGGAAGCAGGTTTTCAATTACAGGGAGCAGAGGAGTTCAAAAAGGCAAGGGAAACAATCATTTCATTACTCCCACCCCATCTTTACAGGAAATATCAGAGATTGAAGGAGCGATACGGGAATGCCGTTGTTCCTGTGGTAGGAGGGATATGTCAGGGATGCTTTATTTTACTTCCCACTTCACTGGTCTCCCAAAAAAACAAGAATGAAAGAATTCACACCTGCCCCAATTGTGGAAGGATCCTCTACTGGGCAGATGAATGATTAATCATCTTCCTTAAAAGGGGATTTTTCTTCCTGTATCTTCACAGCCCTGATTGTCAACTTCCAGCAGAAGTAAAGTAGTGGTATAATGAAGAATGCAAGAGCAGGTATTTTTGTCATAAGTAAAAAATCGTATAAGCCATGAACAACGGAAGGAACAACAAAGGATAGAATTAAATTTTTTTTCCTTCTCCCTGTAAACTTTGCAACACCCATAAAGTATCCCATAAAAACACCAAATATTGCGTGGCCTGGAATGGACAAAAATGCCCTCAGGATACCCACATAAAATCCACCCCTGAAATAAGTAAATGAAGATTATTAAATGCAGATTGCAAAGTTATTTTGCTTCAAGCCCTAATAGCTGTAAATCTCTTCTATTTTGCATTTTTCAATTTGCACCCTGCATTCTGCATTGAGCCATTGCGCCTATCGGGTGTATACATGAACAAGACTGCGAAGGATTGCTCAAGAAAGAGGGCGGGAACGGTGATAAGAATGCCAATGAGAAATGCCTTGATAAGGAGTGATAAAGGTTCCTTCTCATACCTGTCTTTGTGGTAGAAAAAGATAATCAGCGCTATTACAGGGGCAACAGCTACCAGTAACAGGTGCATCATTCAGGGGCTTTCAGCCTCTCTATTATCTCCTCAACCTCCTTTGCTCCCTCTTCATAAAACTTATACTCCTCAGGTGCAATTTCCTTCAAAAGTCTCAAAAATTCACCTGCGTGAACCCGTTCTTCATCTGCAATGTCTATTAACACCTCTTTGGCAAGTTTATTCTCTGTGGATTCTGCAAGTTGCATGTAGAGCTGGACTGCCTCATACTCTGCTGATACAAGAAACCTTATTGCACGGACAAGTTCAGAATCTGATAACTTCCTGTCATTCCTCAAACCAGAAAAGGGATTACCAAAATCAGGCATACAAACCTCCTTCTTTTTGTGAAAGTATACCAATTTACCATTCGTATGTCAAACCAGATCCTGTCCTTTCTTTATGAGTTGAACATCTATGTTGACACAAAAAATTATAGAGATATAATATACCGCAAAAATTGTTTGGTATCCCTATATGTTATCATGGCAAGGAGAACTCAAATAGTATTGGTAATATCCTTTTTACCCTATGGGATTATAGGGCTCTGGAGAGAAAAGAGGATACCTGTATCTTGGAGGTCAATATGGAATATCCAGAAATCTGTGTAAAACCTTATGTCTGGTTTATTGAACGACCCTTCATCAAAAAAGAGAGTTTCTTTTGAGGAGTTAGACAATGATAAGGGATGATTATATAATGCGATTGATTGAAATGTTTACTGAGAGTATGAGGAAAATTATAAAGATGGAGAAGGAGGGTAAGAACGAAGAGGCTCTGGAAGCCATAGGTGAAACCTATCGTAATTTACTTGGTCTAAATCCTGAAATTGTACACATCCTGGAAGTTGAGGACATAAAGAATTTGATGGAATACACAGGCATTATAAATGACCAAAAGATGCAGATTTTAGCAGAACTTCTCATAAAAGAAGGAGACCTAATGCTTCAGGCAAAAAATAAAAATGTTGCGAAACAGAGATATCTCAAAGCACTTGAGCTACTCTTCACTATGGGAAGAAATGATAGAATAAAAAAATTGAAATTGCAGATTGAGGAAAAGATTAAAGAACTTGATGATTTTCAAAAGTGAAATCCCCACTGCCCTGACCTTGACAATCTAAAAAATCGTTTTATATTGTTTCCATGATGACTGACCAGTCAGTCAGAAAGGATAAAAGAGAGTGTATATTACAGGCAGCGGCATCCCTTTTCATGAAGGAGGGTTATTTTAAGGTTACCATGGATATGGTCGCTGAAAAGGCCGGTGTTGCCAAAGGGACTCTGTATCTCTACTTCAAAAATAAGGATGAACTATTTGCGTGTGTTATTCAGTCCAGGGTTCAAAAAGTTCTTAATGATGCGGTTCGGGTTGTGGATGCTTCCCGGTCCCTTGATGAATTGATTGAAAATCTATTTTTGATTACTGATAGGATTGTAAAGGAAATGG
>JAGGTX010000022.1 GCA_021163525.1 Caldifarciminota bacterium | reverse complement strand
TGATGAACGGAATGAGCAACGATTTAAGGGAAAAGATACTGGGAACAAATGGTCACATCATGGTATCAAAATTTTATGGTGAAGGGATATACAATGTGAATGCTGTGATTGATAGTATAAAACATAACATACCTGAGGTTGTGGGAGCAACACCCTATATCTTCTCAAAGATTCTGATAAGGCATGGGAATTTCACAGATGGCGTGATTATAAGAGGGGTGGACACACTCACAATAGACCAGGTGAGCAACCTCAGAAAGAAGGTGGTCCTTGGAAGGTTTGATGTCTCTGATAATGGGGTTGTGCTGGGGAATTACCTTGCTGATGGTCTCAGGGCACATGTGGGAGATACTGTGGAGATTGCAGTCCCATTCGGTGGAATACCAACACCCTTTGGTATCCTTCCAAGGGCTGAAAGGTTTGTTGTAAAAGGTATCTTTGATGCTGGTATGTATGAATTCAATGCAACCCTTGCCCTTGTATCCATTGAAAAAGCAAGGAAACTTCTCGGAAAAAGTGGTGTGACAGGTATAGAACTTTCAATAAAGGACATCTACAAGGCACCTGAGGTTTCAAGAAAACTTGTCCTTCTGCTGGGCTATCCCTACAGGGTGAGGAACTGGATTGAGATGAACAGGAATCTATTTGCTGCACTGAAACTTGAGAAGTTTGCCATGTTCATCATCCTTGCTTTAATCGTTGTTGTGGCTTCATTCAACATAGCAAGCATCCTTATAATGATAGTGCTTGAGAAGACAAGGGAGATAGGAATCCTCAGGGCGATGGGTGCAACGGGCAGGAATATAATGAGGATTTTCATGATAGATGGACTCCTTGTTGGAGGTATAGGCACGACAGCAGGGCTTATTATAGGTTATGTCCTTTGCTGGGCACTTGGGAAATATAAATTCATATCCCTTCCAGCAGATGTTTACTTCCTTGACAAACTCCCTGTAAAGATGCAACCCCTTGACTTTGTGATTGTAGGGGTTTCTGCAATCGTAATATCCTTCCTTGCAACCATATACCCTGCATTGAGGGCATCAAAAATGGACCCTGTGGAGGCAATCAGGAATGAGTGAAATTTTAAGACTTGTGGATGTGAAAAAGAGTTTTATAACGGATGTGGAGAGAATAGATGTGCTTAAAGGCATAAACCTCACGATAAAAAGAGGGGAAAGAATATCAATAACAGGTCCGTCTGGTTCTGGAAAATCAACACTTCTGCATATAATGGGGGGACTTGAACATCCAAGTTCAGGTGATGTTCTCTTTCAGAATTCTCCGCTTTACCAAAGGAATGAAGAGGAAATCTCATACATCAGAAACATGTCGTTTGGCTTTGTGTTCCAGTTCCACCATCTTTTACAGGATTTTACCGCCCTTGAAAATGTTATGATACCAGCACTCATTGCGGGTGAGGGATTGAAAAAAGCAGAAGAAAAGGCAAGAAAACTGCTTGTAAAATTCGGGCTTGGTGGTAGATTGAATCACAAACCAGCCAAATTATCAGGTGGAGAAAGGCAGAGGGTGGCAATGGCAAGGGCACTGATAAATTCACCTGATGTTCTTTTCCTTGATGAACCCACAGGTAACCTTGACCCGGAACACTCACAGGAGGTTCTTGATGTTATCAAAACACTGGAGGGTGTAAGTATCGTTGTTGTGACACATGATTTCGGGGTTGCCAAAATATGTGAAAATAGGTATAATTTAAAAAACGGAATACTGGAGGAAGCATGAAATGTGATAGATGTGGTGAAAGGGATGCAGAGTTCAATTACATAGAGATAGAGAGGGATGGTACAAGGAAGGAGCATCACCTGTGCAGGAGATGTGCCATAGAAACCGGTATCCTCAAGGACCTATCCCACGACAGCCATGAGGGTAAGGAGGCCCTCACCGTCTCAGACTGCCCTGTTTGTGGCATGAGTTTTGAGGATTTCAAGAGGGAGGAACTCTTTGGATGTGCTGATTGTTATGATGCTTTCAGGCCAGCACTCTATGCCTACTTCAGGAAAATTCAGGGGAGTGAGAGATACAGGGGGAAGATGCTTGCCCAGAATGAAAAGGTCCTTGCAATAAAGAAGAATTTAAGGCTTCTACGTAAAAAACTTGAAAAGTTTGTTGAAGAGGAGAGGTATGAAGAGGCAATCAAAATAAGGGATGAGATTGAAAGATACGAAGCGGAGCTCAAAAGTTATGAACAGGGATGATATGATTGAACTTATACCATCATTTTTACTGAATCCCGGCAAGTATAGTGATGTTGTTCTCTTCACAAAGGTTCAACTGAGAAGGAATATCAGGGAGTTTCTCTTTATACCAAAGGCTGATGATGAAGAGAGGAAGGAGATACTCTCTTCAATCAGGGCAATGTATTCAAATATAAATGGTTTTGAATACTCATGCCTCCAGACCATGGATGCTGGAATGAGGATACTTCTTAGGGAGAAATTCATCCTTCCATCAAGTGCCACCAATGACCCATTTTTCAAGGGAATGTTTTATACAGAAGGGCTTGATAGGGTCATTATTATTGGTGACCAGGACCATGTGAAACTGATAAGTTTCATGCAGGGGCTTTCACCATCAGAGGCCTACACATCCATTGAGGAACTTGACATCATGCTCTCAAGGGAGATGGGGGTTGCATTTGACAAGGACTTTGGATACCTAACTGCCTCACCTCACTTTGCTGGGACAGGGCTAACAGTATCTGCATATGTGCACCTTCCAGGCCTTGTTGTCACAGATAGGTTAAGGGATGTAAAGGATAAGACCCTGAGGAGCAATGCAGGTATAAGGCCTGTTTACGAAACAGGTGGAAAGGTTCCTGGAGCACTCTTTATTATAGAGAACACAAAAACAATGAACCTTTCTGAGGAGGAAATAATTGCTAATATGACTGAACTTGTTCAGGATGTGGTGAAACTTGAGTATGAAGCCAGGTCTTTTCTTATGGAAAAGGCACGGATTGAGATAGAGGATAGAATCTGGAGGGCATACGGTGTGCTCAGGTATGCAAGGTGTCTTGATGTGGAGGAGTTTTTGAATCTGATATCGGCAATAAGAATGGGAGCAGGATATGGGATAATCAAATGTATGGATACAGAAGACCTGAACAGATTGCACATTGTATGCCAGCCAGAACACATAAGGACGTTGATTGATTTGACTTCAGAAGAAACAGATGAGAGTACAAAGAGGGCAGAACTTGTTCATTCCGCCCTGGGAGGTTGAAAATGCTTGAGAGAAATGAGTACACCCCACAACTGAATAAGATTATCATGCTTGCGGAGAGGGAGGCAAGGGCAAGGAATATGGATATTATAACCTCAGAATTGCTCCTCCTTGCCATAATCCAGGAGGGTCAAAACCTTGCCCTAACAATACTTAAAGAAGCAGATGTTGATATCCCCAGGTTGAGGAAGGTGCTGGAGGCATACATTAAGAGTGATGAACTGGTGATGGCAGGTTCCTCCATTGACTTTTCAATGGATGCAAGGATCAGCCTTGAGAATGCAAGAAAGGAGGCAATTGGATTTGGGGACAACCGTATAGGTGCTGAACACCTTCTTCTTGGTATCATTGCAAATCAGGATACACGTGCCTCTGAGATACTCCTTGAGGAGTACGAACTTGACCTGATGAGGGCGCGGAATATTCTTCTCAGCCTTGGAACAAATGAGACAAAGGGAAGGAAGGTTAAGAAGGTGAGGCCTTCTGCATTGAATTTCTATACAAGGGACCTCACCCAGCTGGCAGAGGAGGGTAAATTAGACCCAATCATTGGAAGGGAAAAGGAGATTGAGAGGGTTATACAGATACTATCAAGGAGGAAGAAGAACAATCCCGTTCTCATTGGTGAACCAGGGGTTGGTAAGACAGCCATTGTTGAGGGGCTTGCCCAGAAGATAGCAAGAAAGGATGTTCCTGACCCATTGCTGAACAAGAGGGTATTGAGCCTTGACCTTGCAGCAGTGATTGCAGGAACAAAATACAGGGGTCAGTTTGAGGAGAGGCTGAAGGCTATCCTCTCAGAGATACAGGAATCAAAAAACATAATAATGTTCATAGACGAACTCCATACAATTG
>JAGGTX010000105.1 GCA_021163525.1 Caldifarciminota bacterium | reverse complement strand
GAAAACTTATACTTGCCTCCCAGGACCCCCCTTTTTACATTGGTTCATCAAGGGCATCTCAAAAATTAATGGAGGAAATAAAAACTATTGCTGAGTTTGATGTGCCTGTCCTGATAACAGGAGAGACCGGTTCAGGCAAGGAAGTAGTGGCAAAAATGATCCATAATATAGCCCCTAGAAGAGAAGGACCTTTCTTAGTGGTTAACTGTACAGCAATTCCTGATAACCTTATAGAGAGCGAATTATTTGGGTACCAGAAAGGTGCCTTCACAGGTGCGCACCAGAATAAACAGGGTATATTTGAACTCGCAAATGGAGGAACCCTTGTGCTTGACGAAATAGGCGACCTTCCCCTGCATCTGCAGCCTAAGTTTCTCCATGTGATTGAGAATAATTATATTCAACGTCTTGGAGATACTAAAAAAAGAAGGATTGATGTAAGGATTATAGCCCTTACAAATAAAGATTTATTATCCTTAAAGAAAAGCGGGTCATTTCGCGAAGATCTCTACTTCCGTTTGTCTGTTGTCCATATCAGTGTGCCTCCCCTCAGGGAACGGATGGAGGATATCCCGGGATTTATAGAATACTATCTACAGAAATTCAATAAACTTTACCACCGCAATGTAAGCATGGAAAAAAATTTAATTGAGTCATTAAAAAACTACTGCTGGCCTGGCAATATCAGGGAACTAAAAAACTTTATAGAGAGATATGTAATTTATAACGGTAAAACACCTCTACCATCTCATACTTCTGATCAAATACCAGACTTAAATATTCCCATATTATCAATAGATGAAATGAAGAAAATATTGGTCAAAAGGGCACTTGAGTTAACCAACTGGAACAAAAGAAAAAGTGCAGAGTTTCTAAACATTTCACTATCTTCCCTTAAGAGATACATAAAAAAGTTCAATTTGAGCAAAGACAGTTCAAATTGAATCTTTAGATACAGAAATCCTTATTGATTTTCAAAATATTACAATCTGGAATATATCTTGCATAAATTAATCACGATGGAAAAAATACTACTTGTGGACGATGAAACAGAACTTTTGAAATCCCTCAAGGATTACCTTGAGAAAAAAGGCTTTAATGTCACCACAGCAACCTCAGTTGATGATGCAATTGAAATTATAGAAAAAGATACCTTTTCCTTCATTTTATCTGATTTGAGAATGCCTGGAAAATCAGGGGCTGAATTGTATGTAACTGTGAGGAATACTGCTCCTGAAACAAGGTTTGCGTTAATGACCGCCTATGCCGAGGAACATGCATGTAAGACTTTGAAAGCCCACGGTGTTGATATACTGGAAAAGCCCTTTTCTTTAGAGGACCTTGAAAACTTCTTGAAGTCAAAACTGTCACATGGTTTTAATGGGGTAGTGTTTGGGCTTGATCTGACAGATTTAATCCAGATCATCAGTATGGAAAGAAAAACCATTGCCCTCATCATAAAGATTCCAGGTGCTGTTGGAACTTTATACTTCAGCAATGGAGAACTGATAAATGCAAGTGTTGATAATGTTACGGGGGTGAAGGCAGCGTATGAAATACTTTTATGGGAAGGTGGTGAATTTCTGTTCAGAAATATTGACCCTGAAAAAATAAATAGAGAAATAAATATTCCATTAGAAGGGATATTGATGGAGGCCATGCGTCTCAAAGACGAAAGGATAAATAAAAAACAAAAAAACAAAAAAGGAGGTGAAAATGTCAAGGCAGGAGGAACTTGACAAAATTCTCCAGGACCTTGTTCAAGGCTCCACAGATGTTGAAGGTGTGGCACTCTTTACATTAGATGGTGTAATTGTGTCTTATTATCTTCCTGTTGGTGACCTTGACCCGGTAAGATTTGGTGCACTCGGAGCAAACCTTATCGGTCTGAGTAAAAGAACCCTTGGAGAACTTAAAAAAGGGAGGGTCGAAGAAACCATACTCAAAGGTGAAAATGGCTATGTAATGCTCATTGACATCGCTGAGAATGCTGCACTGATGGCAGTTGTTACTCCAGAAGCAAACCTGGGTATGTTATTTGTGGAGATGAGAGGAACAGCAGAAAAATTAAAGACGATATTGTTTTGAAAAGGAGGTAAACTATGGCTACAGAAATTGAAAAAAAGAAAAACCTTGCCAGGCTGCTTGAATTGGTCACAAAGGGGCTTGGAAAAGGACTATGGGACCTGGTTGGAGAACCCGTCTATGCAACATCTGCAGTAATAGGGGATGAGATTCTTGCTTATCTTCAGAAAAACATGGGACTTGAAATTGCAGGTGAATCCCCTGAGGATGTTCTTTTAGAACTTACAAGAATCTTTATGGACGAATTCGGTGCCGCCCAGGATGTAAATATCCAAAAAAAGGACAACCTTATAGAAATGAAGATTAAAAAATGTGTTAGTAGAAGACTCTGCCTTGACCTTAAGAAAGAAAACATTCCACCCTTCGTGTGCCCCTATCTTGCTGTTTCAGCCGCGGCAATGCGCAAAAACCTGGGTATGAAAACAAGGGTAAAAGAGGTTGAAGCAGGCGAGGATGAGTGTATCCTTAATTTTGAAATGATCTGAATGAGGAGGGGTTATCCCCCTCCTCTTCATTTATGGAATTTGAAATCCTTTTTATCAAGAGAAATAACATACTTTCTGACGAAGAAGCAGCCTATTATAGAGACTTCCTTTATAGGACTGTAAGAATAGGAACTGAGCTGGAAATAGCTGTTCCAAAAGGTGTAAAGAGGCCTTTATTCCAGAAGCAACTGGAATATCACTTTCTACCTGGGGGTAGTATCAGGAAACCCGGAAGGTTCGGTGTATATCAGGTTGAAAAGGAGCACTGTGGAGTGGAGATAAAAATATTGGGAATCCTACCATACTGGGACATCTTATACTCCCAATTCTTCAACACAATTTCTTATGTGCTTAGCAAAGGAGGTAGGGTCAAATCAACATGTGGACTACACTTTCATGTTCTTATAACAGAAAAAAGGACAAGAATACCCGAAATAATTCTTGCAAATGTATGGAATATCACACGAAGATATGCCCCATTCTTAAAATTTCTAACATGTACAGGGGAAACCATTGAAGGTTTGTGTAGGAGAAGAAACCACAATAGCCATCTTGAATTCGTAAAATTATCACCTGCAGTTTACACTATGAAGGAAATAAAAGAAATCCTTGACAAAAGCGAAATAGTTCCCAAACACCAGAACTTTCTTAATCTTGAACATCTTAAATTTGACAAAAACGGAGACATAATCAAGTTTCACTACGAAAACAGGTTCCCAGATATGGACTTGTCTCCCACTTCAATAGTCGCAAAATATTTTCTATTTCTCGCTATACTCTTAAAGGCTGCTGAAATCAGCAAATATGGAGTGATTCACGCTGGGAGATACCTTGAATGGAGAAAGAAGGTGGAACTTCTGAATAAACTCTCAAACAATGATGGAGACCTTGCCACCAGTTATACCGGTGCATTGACACAAGAGGATATTCAATATCTCAAAGAAGGTGCAGGTGATTTAATAGAATTTCTTAAGCCCGTTTTACTCTCATTTAGAAATCCATCATATAAAGTCCTCCGCTCCCTGGCGAAGAACCCAATTTCTTTTATGCGTATTGAAGGAGATTCATGGTTAGATATTGAAAAAAATCTTAGGGTAAAAAAAGACCCTATCACAAAACTTGAAAAGAAAATCCTCTTAGCAATAGAAGCTGTTATCTTTAAAAAACTCTCCAGTCCAGCTGAATGGATTGGTTACTTTTCCAGAAAGTTTCTTTACAGAACAGATGAGGTGAAGGTGGCTATTCATTCTCTTAAACAGAAGAAAAATATTTATTGGGACGAGGAACTTGGAACCTTTATGTTGGAGGAGTGATGTGCGGTCTTGCAGGATTGATGCTTCTACCATATAAAAGAACGAAAGATGAACTGCAAAAAATAAGGCACTATTTTACACTCAACTTATTATACAATATGGAACGAGGTAAAGAGGCTACTGGTATTTGTATTATACAAAAAGACGGTAAATTTAAAATTTTTAAATTACCTCTACCCGCTGATAAATTCATAAATCTTAAAGAGTACCGTGAATTAATCTCTACTGTATCAAACCAAACCCTCTTTGTTCTTGGTCATACAAGAAAACATACCAAAGGGAAACCGATGAATATTAGTAACGATCATCCCATTTTAGCAGGAAATGTGATAGGGATACACAATGGAGAAATTACAAACGACGAAAAAATAACATTATCTGAGCAACTTGAAAGAAATGCCGTTGTGGACAGTGAAGTAATATTCAGACTTTTAGACAAAAAAGGCCCGTTTAATGGGAACCAGAATGACATCTTAAATATTAAATACATTACCTCTCAATTAAAAGGAAGTTTTTCTACCTTATCTGTGGATGTGAGGAAACCTGATGTTCTTCTTGTATTGAAAAAAAATATGCCTCTTTCCGTTCATTTCGAAAGCCTGCTTCATGCAGTCTTTTTTTCTTCGCGGTATATCTTTCTCAGGAAAACCTTTGGTCGTTATGTTGTAACTGAGGCACTTTCCTCAGAAACCGGATTCTTTTTTTCACCATCAAAATTCAAAGAAGAAAGTCCTTATGCCTACAAAATTTTTAAATTTTAGTTTTTTTCAGACCCCTGATTATAAACACCACACTTATTATCATCAATGCTATGCTGAATGCCTGTGAAAGGGTTATGTATTCTAAGATCAGTGCATTCCCCTCATAGTATCTGAAGAAATCTATAATGAATCTGTGGAGTCCATAGAGGCCAAGGAAAAGATAAAAGAGGAATCCATCAAAGGGTTTTCTCTTTCTCAAAAAAAGTAAAATACCAAATATCAAAAGAAGGTCTATGGTGGATATAATCTGGGTGGGGATCACAGGCAGGGAATGTGGGGCACCAGGTCGTATCCATCCATTCCTTAGATGTGTTTCATATACAGGTGGGTTCCACCGCCTTGGGAACTCAACCCCGATCCATGAACTGGTCACCTTTCCAAAGCAACATCCGTTCAGGAAACACCCTATCCTACCTATGCCAATGGCAAGTGCAAGCCCCGGTGCAAAGACATCAGCAACCTTTCCAAACTGGAGTTTTGAGACCTTTAGATAAAGAAGTCCACCAACAAATCCACCAATAAAACCACCATAAAAAACAAGCCCACCTTCCCATACCCTGAATATTGCACCCACATTCTGGCTGTAGTAATCCCACATCTCTATCACATACCATACCCTTGCACCTATAATAATACCAACCAGTATCCATAAAGTAAGGCTCTCAAGTTTTGACGGATCAAGTTTAACACGCCTGGCCTCTCGGAGGATAACATAAAGGGCCGCAAAGTATGCAACAACCATCATCACCCCGTATGTGGGGAGAGAAAAACCCCTTGTGTGAATCAGGTATCTACACATTCACTTTCTCCAGTGTTCTAACAACAAATGTTTTTGTGGGGCATCTTTCAACAGCAGGTTTAAGGTCTTCAGGATTTTTAACATTTTCATAATGTATAACAGGCAGGTATCCATTCATTGTTATGTTACCCTCAGGCACAACCCTTGAACAGAGACTGCATCCTATACACCCTCTGGAGCATACATCTGAAACATCCTTACCCCTTTCAGGAGAAACACACCCAAGATAAATAGGGGCATCCTTTGGAACAAGCGTCATTATTCCCCTGGGACATGCCCTGACACATTCACCACAACCAGTGCACTTATCCTCTATCACAATGGGAAGGCCGTTTTCTCCCATGTACATGGCATCAAATGGACAGGCATCAACACAGTCTCCAAGACCAAGACACCCATAGACACAGCCCTTATCCCCTCCAACAAGGTCCAATGCCTTACATGTCTTTATCCCAATATACTCGGCAATTCTCTTTGCACTTTTTCTATCTCCAAGGCATTGAACGACCGCGATCTTAGGAACAACTGCCTCTGCTTCAACCCCGAGTATTGCTGCAATCTTGTCTGCAACCTCCTGTCCCCCAACAACGCAACCATTCACAGGGTACTTTCCTGCCACAACGCCCTCTGCAAAAGACTCACATCCCGGTGCACCACACCCACCACAGTTTGCCATCGGCAGAACTTCAAGTATCTTCTCTATTCTCGGGTCACGTTCAACATGGAACTTCTTTGCAGAAAAGGTGAGGAAAAGTCCAAAGACAAGACCAAGCCCACCAAGAACAAGCATTGATATAAGGATCATTCAGCCTCCTTTTTTTCAGAATAGATACACTCATTAACAGGTTATGTCAAGGGGATTTCTGCATCATAATAAATAAGTAAAACCTACAAAATTTCCTGTAAAACATATCTTCTATAGAGTATTCCATCAAATAGTTTAAGCACAAACTCCCCTGTATGCTTCACAGCCTCCATCTTCACCATTAAGAACCTTTCTTCTCCACCTTTTGTCCAGGACGGATTATCCTTTGTCTCTCCAAACCCAAACGTACCATGTGGATAATGGTCAATGAAGAAATGTAAACCAACATACACAATCCTGATATAGTCAGGGGGGCGACTTCAGGGTGAAAAAGGGTGAAAGAGACCTCTTCTCTCTGGTATTTGTTGAGGTCAATGTAATTTGAATGGCTGAAAAAGTCCTGCAGGGTGTGAAGCGCCCTGCCAAGATTCAACATGGCCTTTTTATTTCCGGTTATTTTATCAGCAGATTCAGGTTAAGCACCAATACTGGAAACAATGTTCCTCACACAGAAAACAAGGAATCTCCTGCCCCCTTCAATTGCCTTCAGGTGAAGTTCTGGATTACCATTTTTCACCACCCATGACCTTTCAAAATGTGAAGGGGAAGGTCTACCAAGATACAGGGGACCTACATGGAATCTTATATCCTGGAATCGCCCAACCCTTGTAAGAAAATCTATTGTAGGCCTGTCAAAACCAAGGGGCATCAGGGCTTCCCTTGTTATCTCCCTGTGAATATCACCTCTTCAGGTGGAAAACCCCATGCGTTGAAGATGTCCTCTCTTTCTAATTATTGTTAAAAACCGTTTATAAACTAAACTTCCTCTACCTTTTCCTCTGACCTTATACCGAGTTCCGCAAGTTCTTTCAAAACAGGCTCGTATATGTCAGGATGCGTGGGTATATGGACACCCGTTTCTTTTATCTCTCCCTCAAGTATCAGTTTAACAGCACATGCAGCAGGAAGACTCACCGTTCTTGCAATAGATGTATCCTTTCCTATTTCACCATAGTCAATCAGTGTTGATGTGTATTTAACTTTTCTATTCCTATAATCAGCAATCACCTCATCCTTTAATATAACCATATCCCTTTCACCCTCACGATATGAGAGTTTCTCCAGCAGAAGGTCAACAAATACATCAATGGCACCACCCTTTGTCGTTTTTATAGGTTCATCAGAGAAGATACCCAGCCATTCAAGTTTTTTAATGGGAGCACTATCAACTGAAACACCTGTCTTTTCGGCAAGTGCCTCCTCCGGCTCCTTTTCTGTACCAAGAATCTTCTTCATAAACTCCCTGTATGTGATACTACCCCATTCTTTCTCCTCCACATCAAGGAGACCTGAGTTTGAAATAACATACCAGAGTTCACACCATCCTGGATAACGGAGGGTTCCCCTGAACATTGTTTCAGCATCCTTAATTCCATACAGGTCTATATATGGCATTGAGTCCCTGTTTGGATACACTTCCAGCATCCCAATCCCCTCAACCTCTGTTGTAAATACATCCCTGAATAAATCCTTGCTCTCAACCTCAACAACCTTTCCCTCTTTAAGGTACCTTGCGCTGTTCCTTGCTGCAAGGGCAACACCACGAGGACTCCATGAAAACTTGTATCTGAAGGGATTATCACTTGCCTCAGGAGCAGGAAGTGCACCACAGAGGGAGCGGAAAGAAACCACCTTTCCACCTTCCTTCTCAACCCTATGGAT
>JAGGTX010000155.1 GCA_021163525.1 Caldifarciminota bacterium | reverse complement strand
TGTGTTATTCAGTCCAGGGTTCAAAAAGTTCTTAATGATGCGGTTCGGGTTGTGGATGCTTCCCGGTCCCTTGATGAATTGATTGAAAATCTATTTTTGATTACTGATAGGATTGTAAAGGAAATGGGGGTTTATAAAGGAACAGGGGAAAGATTTATGGAACTTCCAGTTGAGGTCAGGAAGAAAATTAAGAAAAGAATACCCGAAAGGGTGAAGGCCTTCAACACATATATAGGCAAAATGGTGAAGGGATTCGTGCCAGGTGTCGGAATGGAGCCCGAGTATATAGGTGAAGTGATATTGACCCTTACCATCAGGTCTTCAATTCTTGGGGAAAAGGGTTTTAAAGAGGCAGTGAAGAGATTCATTAAAAACGGATTAGAAAAGGAGGAGAAATGATAGGTCTATACCTTTTGCTTTTTATACCTACCCTTACATTTGACGAGGCAAAGGATATTCTTCTGGACAGGTCCCCCATATTAGAGAGTGCAAAAATAGATGTTGAAATAGCCGTGGAGAAATATCATCAGATGAAGGCATCCTTTTACCCTTCAGTCACCCTTCAGTCTTCCTACACAAGGCTCACCAATGTTCCTGTTGTGGAGATGCAAACGCCACAGGGAACCATGGAAATGTCCATGGGATGGCCTGATAATTATCAGAACGCCCTCTCCATTTCGCTTCCCCTGTTTACTTCAGGGAAAAGGCTCATCATGAACAAACTTGGTGAGATAGGGGTAGAAACTGCTGAACTCCAGAGACAACAGCTTGAGAGAAAAATGATTGACAACCTTGCGCAGATTTACTTTGGTCTCCTCATGTCCCAGAAGGCAAAGGAGTTGTCAAGTGAGGCACTGGAGAATGCACAGGAACACTACAATGTGACAGAGGCACAGTTTAAAGAGGGAAGCGCAACAGACCTTGATGTTATAAGGGCAGAGAAGGATGTTTATCAGGCAAAGTCAAACATTTTACAGGCAGATAACAACATAAAGAGTCTTTACAGGGCCCTGAATAACCTTTTGGGATTTCCTGTTGACACTATCTATCCCCTTGAAGATGGTGGTGATTCATTGGGTATTGATATTCCTGTCGACTCCCTTGTTGAACTTGCCCTTAATACAAGGGAGGAGTTGAAATCCATAGATAGGGCAATTGGAAGCGCAAAACTCAACATAAAGATGAACTTTGCTTCATTTCTTCCAGATATCGCCTTCTGGAGCAATATTGGATACAACAAGCCACTCAATTTTGATAATAAATGGGGATGGGATGTGAAGATGGGTGTTTCTCTATCGCTTCCCATTTTCCAGGGATTTTCTAATTATCATAAGTTAAAGGAGGCAAAGAGGAACCTTGAGAAACTTCTGATTACAAGGGATATGGTCAAAAAGAACCTTGAGATAGAGATAAGGGATCTCTATGACAGGCTTGAAGAGGCACGGGAAGAATTGAAGGTTCAGGAAGAGAACCTGAAACTCTCAAAAAGGGCGCTTGATATGGCAAAGGAACAGTACAGGATGGGATACATAACCCATACAGATTACAGGGATATTGAACTCGGTTATATGGGCGCACAGTTCAGTTATTATTCTGCGTTGTTCAAGTTCAGGATAAACCTTGAAAAAATCAAAAATGCGATAAGGAGGTAATGATGAAAAAGGTAATATGGGCTATTGTTATCATTGCAGTGCTTGTTTTGCTTGTTGGTTTAAAGATGAAGAGAAGGGAAGTTGTGGTACAGAGGGAACAGGGTTCCATCCCTGTTGAGGTTGAGATCGCAAAAAGAATGGATATGGAGAACTGGGTCTGGTTCTCCGGTGTGGTTCAGGGTATAGACCAGACACCTATTTTCCCTGACCTGCCTGGAAGATTTCTGAGGTATGTTGTTAAAGAGGGGAGTTATGTGAAAAAGGGTGATGTTGTTGCCTACCTTGAAAGGGAGGTTCCAGGGGTTAAAATAAAACCCGTTCCTGTGAAGGCGCCTATAACAGGAATAGTTAGTATAAATTCACTGGATAAAGGTTTCCCTGTTATGCAGAATACACCTGTTGCAACGGTTGCCAGAATAAACAGGGTGAAGGTGAGTTTCCAGATACCATCAGGGTTAAGATTGAAAAAGAATGATCCTGTATATCTTGTGACATCGGATGGAAAGAAGATATATGGCAGGATAACATTCATAAGTTATTTTGTTGACCCTAAAACAGGGACGAGAAGGGTTATAACGGAGTTTGAAAACAAAAACAGGAAGGTTTTACCTGGTGACTTTGTAAGGGTGTATGTGAGAAATCTGAATGTAAAAAATGTTGTTGCACTTCCGGTGAATGCAGTTCTGGGTGTTGAGGAAAAGTTCGTATTTCTTGTTAAGAATGGTAAGGCCTTCCAGACATCTGTAAAAACAGGTGCGATGAACAACTCATTTATTCAGATTCTTGAAGGTGTCACTGAGGGTGATACGGTGATTGTTGTGGGTCAGGAGATTGTCAGGGATGGTTCAAGGGTGGAGATAAGGGGGATAAATGATTAAGGGTGCGGTTTCAAGACCAATATTCACTGCGGTTGTTTTTGTTATACTTCTCATCATTGGTGGAGTTTCTTTCAGAAACCTGCCGGTGGATATCTATCCAGATATTGAACTCCCACAGATCTCGGTGCTCACCCTCTATCCAGGTGCAAGCTCAGAAAATGTAGAAAAACTTATAACAAAGCCCCTTGAGGATGTTCTGGGTAATATTCAGAATCTGAAGGAGATAAAATCAACATCAATGGAAAATGTTTCGGTCGTCACCCTGACCTTTGAGTATGGAACAGACCTTACAGAGGCTGTGAATGATGTAAGGGATGCGATAGACCTCGCTGCTTTTGCCCTTCCCCGAGATGCAGAAAAACCAAGAATACTTAAATTCTCTGCATCAATGATGCCCATTATTATTGCTTCCGTAAGAAAAATCAATCCAGGTGCGGATGTGAAGAAGATTATAGATGAAAAGATATCCCCCAGGCTTTCAAGAATAGATGGTGTTGGTGGGGTTGATGCCTGGGGTGGAATAAGGGATATACAGGTGAGGGTGAAGGTGGACAGGGTGAAGATGGAAAATCTTGGAATATCCCTCCAGCAGGTAGTGGGTGCACTCATGGCGAACAATATGGATGTTCCACTTGGTAGTGTAAATGCATTGAAGAAGGAGGTACCTGTTAGGGTTCCAGCTGAGTTCAAAAGCCTTCAGGATATTGAGAATACCATAGTTGGATTCAGGGGAAGGAATATTATTTACCTGAAGGATATTGCAGAGGTGAGGTTTGAGCCTGAGGAAAGAATCAATTACCAGAGGCTAAATGGTTATCCATCTGCGGTTTTTGCCGTAACAAAACGTTCAGGAGCGAATACAGTTGCCGTAGCAAGGAATGTAAAAAAGGAGATAGAAAGGTTAGATTCTGAACTTAAAGAAGTTGAAGTGAAGGTTTTCATTGATAACTCCAAGTTTATTGTCTCTTCAATAAGCAACCTCTCCAGAACCATAGGTTTTGCTATCCTCCTTGTCATACTTGTTACTTTTCTCATGTTGAATAATTTTAGAGCAAGTGTTATTGTAGCAACAGTTATACCTGTTTCCCTTGTTGTTGCTTTTATATACCTGTTTTACTCAGGTGGAAGTTTGAACATAATCTCCCTTTCAGCCATCGCAATAACAATAGGAATGGTGGTGGATAATGCCATTGTTGTGCTTGAAAATATATTCCACCACAGAGAGAGGGGGGAATCAAGGCGTGAGGCAGCTATCTTTGGTACGCAGGAGGTTATCCAGGCAATAACTGCTTCCACAATAACAACCATTGTGATATTCCTTCCCCTCTTCCTTGTTAAAGGGCTTGTTGGAGTGTTGTTCAGACAACTTGCAGTAACTGTCCCACTTATACTTGCCACATCCCTGTTCACATCCATGACACTCACACCAATGCTCTCTTCAAGATTTTTAAGGATCAAAGATAAGGAGAGTAAAATTGAAAGATGGTTCAGACGACTTGAAACTGGTTATAGGAGTGTTCTCAGGTTTTCTTTAAGACGAAAGAAACAGGTGCTCTCTCTGTTCTTGCTGCTCTTTGTTGTTGGCATTCTTCTTTTCAGATTTATTGATACCGAGTTTATGCCTGCAGGTGATACAGGCTACATAAGGGGAGAGATAGAATTGCCCCTTGGAACTCCACTTGATGAAACAAACAGGATGGTTAAAAAAATTGAGGGTATCATAAAATCATTCCCTGAGGTGGAACTATATACAGCACGTGCGGGAAAATCATCATCAGGTTTTGGTGCAATCTTGGGAAGGATGGAGTCCTCCGCGTATGGAAGTTTCTCCATCTTTCTCAAGCCAAAATCAAAGAGAAAGAGGACAACAGAAGAGGTAGCAAATGCCCTCATTGACACGGTAAAAAAACTTCCAGGTATAAAGAGGGTGAATTTTGATGTGAGTGGTTTTACCGGTCCCATGGGCATGGAGGCACCAATCAAGGTTTTGATATTTGGTCATGACATAACAAAACTTGACAGCCTTGCTCATTTTTATAGTGATAGATTTGAAGAAATTAAGGGGGTTCTTAATACCGACATTTCATTAAAGAGAGGCAACCCTGAAATATGGTTCATCCCGGACAGGGAAAAGTTAAGTAATCTGGGTCTTACCATTGCCGACATATCTTCAACATTGAGGGCTGGAATATATGGGGTTGAAGCAGGTAAACTGAGAAGAAAAGGAGAGGAGTTTGAGATATTTGTATCACTTGATGATTCCTCAAGGAAGGACCCTGGTTTGCTCCAGTCCCTCCTTGTTCAGACGAGGGATGGGAGAAAGATACCCATTGGAACACTGGGTAAGGTGGAGTACAGATATGGGGCATTCTCCATACAGAGAAGTGGAGGGGAAAGGGTTGTCTATAT
>JAGGTX010000050.1 GCA_021163525.1 Caldifarciminota bacterium | reverse complement strand
GAAAAAGGTCAGGGGAGAAATTGAGGTGAAAAATCTTGATGAGTTGAGAGAGTCACTTGATAATGGTGCAGAGAGGATTCTCCTTGACAATATGAGCATTGAAACCCTTAAAAAGGCTGTGCAGATGGCACGCGGGAAAGCAGAGGTTGAGGTCTCTGGTGGTGTAAATCTTGAGAATGTCAGGGAGATTGCACTCACTGGATGTGACTATATATCTGTTGGTATGCTGACACACTCGGCAAAGGCCCTGGACATATCATTAGAAATAACCGTAAAATAAAAGGGGGCTTTGAGCCCCCTTATTCATTGATCGTTTCCTTTATTACAGCAGGGTCAACCCTGTACTTTTCAAGGAATTCCTTCCTCTCCTTCTTCATCCTCCTCACCCATTCCCTGTATTCATCAAGCCTTCCCGCCTTCTCAAAGAATATAACGGGGTTGAGAATTTCAGGAGGAACCTTCTCAAGAAGTTCCCTGTTCTCTGGTGCATCAACATCAACTATGTAGTATCCGAAATCCGGGTCCGGCTTCCATTTTATCTTACCTGATAGCATGGCTTCAAGCATAGCAGAGGAGTGTTTTATCTTCACCTTCAACGCCTCTCCCCTCTCCTCATCCTTCTGGTCTCCTCCAACATAGCCCGTGTTCATGAGCCAGTTCACAAGGTCTGGAACCTGCTTTGCAAGTTCAGAATACCTTATTGCCTGGAGGCCAAATGCCCTTGGGAAAAATGGCTGGGTGAATGGTGAACGGGTTTTGCCCCTCTCCTTCCCTGCTGCTGATGTCTTTGATGTTTCACCAAGCATGAAGTACCCTGCAGCCTGTTCAGGGCTTCTGAACTTTATTATACCAGGGGTTGCAGCATCCCTTCCCTCATCCCTGTTGAGTATTCCCAGATACTTAACAGGTGGAACATTGTGAGGGTCTGCGGCACCTTCAATGTTCTTCATGGGAATGATTGAACGACCGTTCTGTGTCCAGACAACAAAGTCCCATCCATCCTTAGGAATACCATACTCATCAACAATATCCTCAATCTTTACCCTTCCCTCTATGTAGGCGTCAATATTCTCAGGGTCGTTCAGGGTTTCTATGAATATCTCCCTGTACCTCTTCACATCCTCTGGTGAAAGAATCTGCTTTGAGAAGTCATAGGTTCCATCCTCATTCATATAAACATTCTCAACCCATGCAGTGGGTGCTATTGTTCCATTATAGATAACGGGTTCTGTCTCCTTTTTAAGCCCGAAGGTCTTTGCAAAACAACCGTTCTCTGTGATTGTGAACTTTCCACCTGGCCAGAAGCACACCATATCATCCTGAAGAGGTTGTGTGAGTTCACCCTGTTTTGAGAAGGTGGTTGTTGTCTTTCCTGTTCCTGAAAGTCCCATAACACCCATTGTCACAAGTTTTCCACCCACTTTTACAACCTTTGCACCTGCATGAAGAACAAGTCCACCCCTCTGATAAACCCATTCATTCAACATCCTGAGCATTCCCTTCTTGCTCTCCCCAAAGTAATCAGAACCCATCACATGTGTGGTAAAATTCTCAATGTCAACAATAACTGCCATTCTGCCGGGCATGTCATCATGGTAAAGACCGGGTGTCATTATCACCCTCATCCTTGGAATGAAAGGCCTCTTCAGTTCTTCCTCTGTTTCAACCATCTCCCTGGGAAATGTCAATACCTGCTGCATCCCTGCAACATTTGCTCCGTCCATTGAATAAATCCACTGCACAGGAACCGCTGTTTCCCTCTCAAGCCCAATGTAACCATCAATAACAATCGCCTGTCCCTGCTCCTCTATGTACTTCTTCTGCCTGTCAATGAGTTCCTCTGCTCTTTTAGCATCTATCACCTTACTTGACCATTTGTCCTGTTCCGATTCAGGTGCAATGATGTAGGTGTACTTGGCCATCCTCGCCTTTCTGACCGTTATCTTATCAAGGTTTCCATACTTGCTTGTGAGAATGGCAGGGGTATACTTCAAGGCCATCTCCCTCAACTCTTCCTGGGTGGGATTCTCAATATACTTCACATTGAACGGCTTGAGGTTCTCCTCAGGTCTGCTTCTCTTATACTCTCCCATATTACACTCCTTTCTTTTTTAATAATGTAAAGCACAAATATGGAATATGTCAAGAGAATTTTTTCACAAAATTCATATCTCCACATATCTAAGAATACAATACATTCTGCAAACAGGGAAATTATACCTGATTGAGACAACTCTTCAGATACTCAATCCTTTTTATTTAACTTGGGTCTCTGAAGTTTACCAGCAAAGAGTATAGCACCCGTGTTTTTATGTATTATAAAGAAAAGGAATGGATGGTCTGCCCTGAACCGATATACTTTTTCAGGCCTTACAGAGGTTAATTTCATAGAAATTCCGGTTGCACCAGCGGCCTCTGTTCCTTCCTCCTGAACATTGATATATGCCCTGTGGATAACAAGCGAAATAAAGAGGTCCCTCTTCCCTGTTATACATGAGAAATCCGCAGCAGTGGTAAATGCAGTTTTCATCCCCATTGCTTTTAGATACCTGTTCAATCTGTACCTGTTGTCAAGGGTGAACCTGGGGATTGAAACATTAACACTCACCCATTTCAGTGAATTATTCACACTATCAATGAGTTCTGCACTCAGTTTCTCTTCCAGTTCCTTAACACCTTTCACACTGTCTGGAAGGAGAACAAGCATAAAAAACTCTCCACCATCATAATACATCCTCAGTGCCTTAAAACCATCAAACTCACCGTAGTGAAACCTTGATGTATTGTTCATCATAAACACATCAACCAAACCATCCCCTGTATTGAATTTATCCTTTTTTGTTCTGGTTGTATCAAATGGCTTATCCCATTTTCCAAGGAAATAAATGGCATTAACCAGAACAAGTCTTGTTACATCTGTTATGGTGTTAGGAGGGAATAACTCCTTTATTTTTTCATGGGTCTTCTCCTCTACCCACCTGTTTATCCTCAGCCTCTCCTTCTCTGGTGCCGTGATAAAATCAGACAGGTAAAACTCACCTCCGTAGTACCTCCTCATCTTCTCCCTGAATGAGGGAATTACAGGAAAACTCTTCTGGAGCCAAAGGCTGTTTGCAATCTCTATTGTTGAAGCCCCCTTCATCCTTCTTATATCCTTTTCAAGGCTGTACAGGGCAAGGGAGAAATCAGTGCCCGTTATACCCATAACTGCCCTCATCTCATCCTCTGTTTTCCCATGTGCACCCTCATACACCATTCCCAGTGCAGTATAAATACTGTACGGTGAGATGAACACATTCCCATCCCCATCAATCCTTTTCATCAATTCAATACCGAACCTGTTCATTGCACCTGCAGCCATTGATTTATCCATGGGGAACTCTACCTTCTGGAATAATCCTGCAAAAAGTATCAGGAGAACCATACCCACCTCCGTTTTTGTTATAGTATAAATTTTAATGCGTGCCTGTCAAACAAAAGGCTATTCCTTTATTATTCTCAACCTTGAGGAAAGTAAACCTTCCTGTTTTGTATATAATGTAAACATAACCCCCTGTTTCGTCTTCTCCAGACCACCTTCAGAACTTGCTATTGTGTATATATCCTCCATCTCTACATTTCTGAACCCATCAAACTCTATCTCAATTGTTACATCCCCATAGGCATGTTTCACCCTGATTAAATCCTCCTGTATTTCTATATCCTCAGAATATGTGGCAAGTGGAATAATCACCTTTTCAGGTAACCCTTCCACCTTTTCCCAATGGACATTGAAACCATGCTCAAAGAATGTGTATGTTTTCTTAAAGGATGGCGATGAAAATATTATTTTTTTATCCAGCACCTCCATGGTGAAACTCTCTTCCCTTTCATCGGTTAAATCACAAAACATGCCCAATCTAACAGGGTCATATTTCAGAAATCTTTCAAGGTCTTCATCCTTTGAAGTGATAACCTCATGTATGGTCTTCCTTCCATCAAAATCTCCCTTCATCCCGAGAAACCTGTGGTAAGCCTCCTTCCTCCTTGTGATTACATTCATCAAATTCACAGGGGGTTCTTTAATATCAAATTCAATCACCTTTCCTCCAGAGGGATGGAGTATAAGGTTGTATTTCCCCATCCTTATGATAGCCTCCTCCTCTCCATCAAGGTCAAAGTCCTCAATCAAAATACCTTCTCCATCAATCCCCCTCTCAGCCATAATCAGGTGCTGGTATATTGCCTGCCTCAGATGGGGAAGAT
>JAGGTX010000143.1 GCA_021163525.1 Caldifarciminota bacterium | reverse complement strand
TGAGCCCTATGAAAAGGAGGTGAGGGTTAGATTCAGAATAGATGGTATACTCCATGAGCATAAACCTCCACCACTGAAACTATTCAGGGCAGTTGTATCAAGGTTAAAGGTGATGGCAAAGTTGAAGGTTCAGGAAAAGAGGCTTCCACAGGATGGAAGGTTTGAGGCAAGGATAGATGGAAGAAGGGTGGATTTCCGTATCTCCACTGTTCCAACCCTGTATGGTGAAAAGGTTGCATTGAGAATCCTTGACAGGTCACAGGCCTCTTTTGATTTGAGAGACCTGGGATTTGAGGAGGAATCCCTGAACCACTTCTTAAAGGCATTGAAAAACCCATTTGGTATAATACTTGTAACAGGCCCAACAGGTAGTGGTAAAACCACAACCCTTTATGCAGCACTGAACGAGATAAATGACCCTGGAATAAATATCACGACTGCTGAAGACCCTGTTGAGTACAGTTTGATGGGGATAAATCAACTTCAGGTGAATGAATCCATAGGCCTGACCTTCGCCTCAGCCTTGAGGGCTTATCTCAGGCAGGACCCTGATGTCATAATGGTTGGAGAGATAAGGGATAAAACAACCACTGAGATCGCTATAAGGGCAGCACTCACGGGCCACCTTGTATTATCCACGGTTCACACAAACTCTGCTGCTGCCACAATAACAAGGTTGATTAACATGGGCGTTGAACCATTCCTTATTGCATCAACCATCATAGTTGTTGTATCCCAGAGGCTTGTCAGGAAGATATGCACATCCTGTAAAACACCCCTGAAGATATCAGACGATGACCTGGTTAAGTATGGATTTGACCCTCAAGTTTTCAAAGGGAAAGAGATATTCCATGGAATTGGCTGTAACAAATGCAAGAATACAGGTTATTCAGGAAGAATCGGTCTTTTTGAAGTGTTACCTGTTACAAAGAGGATAAGGAATATGATACTTGACAGGGCAACTGATGATGAGATTGAGGCTGCTGCTGTGGAAGAGGGAATGATAACCTTAAGGGAGGCAGGTATAAGAAAAATACTGCGTGGTGAAACAGACATCTTTGAAGTGGCAAAAGAAACCACACTGAGGTAATCATGCAACTGGGTAGATTGCTTGTAAATGCAGGTTTAATCTCTGAGGACCAGCTTTCAAAGGCCCTTGAGGAACAGAAAAAAACTGCAGAAAAAATAGGAAGTATCCTGATAAAACATGATTACATTGACGAAGATACACTTCTCAAATTTCTCAGTAAACAATTTCGTGTGCCATCAATTAGTATTGAACCCCAGGATGTTGACCCTGAAGTAGTAAAACTCATACCACCTGATATGGCAAACAGGTATGAGGTTTTTCCAATAAGAAGAAAGGGAAGAACACTGATACTTGGTATGGTGAATCCAGGGGATATTACTGCAATGGATGCTATAAAATTTGCCACTGGTTTAGAGGTTGAACCAGTGGTTATTGCACACTCCAAAATGAAAGCCCTCCTTGAAAAATTCTACAAGGTGACAAAGGAAATCAGGAGTGTTTCAGATGTTGAAGAACCTGAAGAGGAAGAATTCTTTGATTTTGAAGATGATGCAGATGTTGAACTTGAGGAAGAGGAAGAAGAGGAGGATTTCTCCTCTGCATCATCTCAGCCAGTTATAAAACTTGTTAATTACCTTATCTCCAATGCAGTGAGGAGAAAGGCAAGTGATATTCACATTGAACCCTTTGAGAAGGTTCTCAGAGTAAGATACAGAATAGATGGTGTTCTCCAGCAGGTTGCAGAACCTCCGTACAGTTTGAAAAATGCCATTGTGTCAAGAATCAAGATAATGACGGGAACAATGGATGTTGCGGAGAGAAGGGTTCCACAGGATGGAAGAATCAGGATAAAGGTTGATGGAAAACCCATTGACCTGAGGGTAAGTATCATTCCCACAATCTATGGAGAAAAGGTTGTTATGAGGATACTTGACAAGTCATCCCTCATGCTTGACATGACACAACTGGGATTTGAGCCTGACAATCTTCAGAAGTTCATTGCTGCAATTGAAAAACCCTTCGGACTTGTGCTTGTAACAGGACCAACTGGTAGTGGTAAGTCAACAACCCTTTACTCTGCACTTGCAAGATTGAACAAGCCTGAGATACAGATTCTCACTGTTGAGGACCCTGTTGAGTACAACATAAAAGGCATAAATCAGGTCCAGGTGAATGAAGAGATAGGTTTTGATTTCTCAATGGCGCTCAGGGCATTCCTGAGGCAATCCCCAAATGTAATACTTGTCGGTGAGATAAGGGATAGTGAAACCGCATCAATAGCCATCAGAGCAGCACTTACAGGGCATTTAGTGCTTTCCACCATCCATACAAATGATGCCCCAAGCACGGTTAACAGGCTCATTGATATGGGCATAGAGCCTTTCCTTGTTGCATCATCCCTCAACCTTATCCAGGCACAGAGACTTATGAGAAAAGTGTGCCCAAAGTGTAAGGAGCCCTATGAACCAGAGGAGAAACTTCTTAGGGAGGCAGGTATAGACCCTGAGATGTTAAAGGGAGGAACACTCTACAAGAGAGGCAAGGGGTGCCAGCTGTGTGGTTTCACTGGATACAAAGGGAGGATTGCTGTTACAGAGGTTATGCCAATAACCCCTCAACTCCGTGATATGATATTAAAGGGTGCTACATCAGACGAATTGAGGGAAACAGCAAGGAAAGAGGGAATGAGAACCTTAAGAGAAGACGCCATTATAAAGTTAAAGAAGGGAATAACCACAGTGGAAGAGGTCCTGAGGGTAACAGCAGCCATTTAATAAGGAGGATTTATGGGAATCAATAATATCACAGATTTACTTGAAGAGATGGTCAGAAGGAATGCAAGCGACCTTCATCTGACTGTTGCAGCACCACCCATGTTCAGGATAGATGGTCAACTTGTTCCGGGCCACTATGATGTTCTCACTCCTGAAGATGTTAAACGGCTTGCCTACTCTGTCCTGAATGACGAACAGAAGAAAAAATTTGAAACAGAAAAGGAACTTGACATTAGTTTTGGTGTTCCTGGCCTTTCACGTTTCAGGGCAAATGTCTTCCTGCAGAGGGGACAGGTTGCCATGGCTATAAGAACAATTCCATTCAAAATCAGGACATTCAAGGAACTGGGACTCCCACCTGTGGTTGGTGATTTGACCACAAAACAGAAGGGGCTCATACTGGTTACCGGTCCAACAGGGAGTGGAAAATCCACAACCCTTGCTGCCATGATTGACAAGATTAGTGCTGAAAGGAAATGCCACATTGTTACCATTGAGGACCCCATAGAATACCTGTTCAAACACAAACTTGCAATTGTGAACCAGAGACAGGTAGGGGCTGACACCTACTCATTCCAGAAGGCATTGAAGTATGTTTTAAGGCAGGACCCCGATGTGGTGATGGTTGGAGAGATGAGAGACATTGAAACAACTGAAGCAGCCTTGACAATCGCTGAAACAGGCCACCTGACAATGGCAACATTGCATACAAACTCTGCCTCAGAATCAATATCAAGGATTATAGATATATTCCCAACAAACAGACAGGCGCAGGTGAGGGCACAACTCGCCTTTGTTATACTTGCAATCATAACCCAGGCACTGATTCCAAAACTCACTGGTGGAAGGGCACTTGCCCTTGAAATCCTCGTTGCAACCCCTGCTATCAAGGCACTGATAAGGGAGAATAAGATACACCAGATATATTCACACATTCAGGCTGGCCAAAAATACGGTATGGTAACCATGAATCAGTCCCTTTACCAATTATATATGTCAAGACAGATCTCCCTTGAGAATGCACTCTCCTATTCAAGGAATCCAGAGGAACTGGAAAAGATGATAGAACAGAAAACAATGGTAGTAAGGTAAGGGAGGTAAAAAATGCCGGTATACATCTGGAAAGGGAAAACAGCATCGGGCCAGATGCAATCAGGAGAGATTACTGCAAACTCACCCCAGGAAGTTTACAGTATCCTGAGGGAGAGAAAAATTGTTCCCACATCTGTGAAACCAAAACCAAAGGAACTATCCCTTCCCTTTGGAAAGGGTGTGGGGCTCAGGGACCTTTCCATATTCACGAGGCAATTTGCCACCATGATCAATGCAGGTCTTCCATTGATCAAATGCCTTGAAATACAGGAAGAACAGGTTCAAAAACAGAGTTTCAAGAAGATACTGAGGGATGTAATAAATGATGTGGAAGGTGGTTCAACACTTGCAGACGCCCTGAAAAAACACAAGGATGTTTTCAGTGAACTCTATGTTAACATGGTAGCAGCGGGTGAGTCAGGTGGTGCACTTGATGTAATTCTTGAAAGGCTTGCAACATACCTTGAAAAGAACTCAGAGATTATAAGGAAGATAAAGGGTGCAATGATATATCCTGCCATGATTGCAATCGTTATGGTGCTTGCTGTTACGGTTATGCTTCTCTTTGTCATACCTGTTTTCTCTGGTATGTTCGCAGGAATCGGTGCAGAACTTCCAGGTCCAACAAGATTTGTTATGTGGTTGAGTGATTTCCTGAAAAGAAACTTCTTATATATAGTGGGTGTGCTTGGTGCGGCTGCTTTTGTTTTAAGGGCCTATTATAAAACAGAGGACGGACACTTCCGGATTGATGCAATTCTGTTAAAGATTCCCATCTTTGGAGACCTTATAAAGAAGCAGGCATTAACAAGGTTTTCAAGAACCCTTGCAACCCTTCTATCCAGTGGTGTGAACATACTTGACGCACTGGAAATAACAGCAAAGACCTCTGGTAACAGGGTGATTGAGAAGGCAATACTGCGGGCAAGGGCGAGCATTGCCCAGGGTGAATCAATAGCCAATCCACTCGCAAAGGAGAAAGGGCTTTTCCCGCCAATGGTTGTGCAGATGATAACCATTGGTGAACAGACAGGTGGACTTGATGAGATGCTCAATAAGGTTGCAGATTTTTATGATTCAGAGGTTGACCAGGCAGTAGAAAACCTCATGTCTGCAATTGAGCCAATTGTAATCGTTGTCCTTGGTGTGGTTGTGGGTGGCATGCTTATGGCAATGTATCTTCCCATATTCAAACTTGCCACAGAATTCATGGGAGGGTAATGGAAAGGAACTTTAAATGGTTCCTTTTCCTTAGAACCTTTTTCTATTACTCCACGCTTTCTATTGAAATTCTTCTTTTAAGGGGAGAAAGGTATCATTTTCTTCCTCTTTATGTTTTTGCGTGTGTTATACTGATTGACAACCTGATAAACATCTTTCGGACAAAAGGGATCACATTCAGGGTAATAACATTAGAAATAATCTACTTCAGTGTATTTTTGATGCTCACAGGTGATGCTCAAAGCCCATTTATTCCCTTTTATTTTGCCCTTATTCTCCTTGCTGCTGCCAACCTCTCTGTGAGTAAAACCTTTGTTACAGCGGGCATCATCTCAGTGCTTCATGGTGTTGTGATGTTTGGTAGAGGAACAATCTTTCCTGAATTTATCTTCTTTCTGAAAATACCATCTCCATCAATACCTGAAAGTATACTGGTATACACAATTTATGTTCTTCTTTATTTCTTTGTTGCTGCCATCTCCGGGTATATAGCGGAACGATTAAAACTGGAGGTTGAAAGGCTCAGGGTAACAACCGAGGACATCCTAAATGCCATTGAACCAGGAATTATTACTATTGGCAACAATGGAAAAATACTCTTTATGAACAGGGCAGCAAAAGAATTCCTTTTTGGTTCTGATACAGTTCGGATAAAAGATTTTAAGGAATTTCCGACCGAGGTTAAGAAACTCTTTGAGGTGCAAAAGAAGGACAGAGAATTTAAACTCCGGGGAAGAGTGTTTTCAATCTCAAGATACCTGCTACACAAAGGATTGGGAGAGATATTTGTTATAACAGACCTCACCGAGATAAAGGAGATGGAGAAAAAACTTATACTTTATGACAGAATGGCCACCCTTGGAAAGTTTGCCGCAGACATTGCCCATGAAATCAGGAATCCTGTTATGTCTATCAAGGGTTCGGCTGAACTTCTTTACAGGGGAAAGATTAAAGATAAAGAAGAGGTAGAAAAACTATGGAATTATATATTCTCCGAGAGCCAGAGGCTTGAGAAACTCACAAGGGATTTTCTTAACTTCTCAAAGGAGATAAAGATTGAGAGAAGCAGTGTGAATCTATGTGAACTCTTGAAAAGTTGTATTGAAACAGTATCATTCAACCCGGTTTTTGAGAAAAAGAAGGTCGGGATAAAACTCCACTGTGATAATGACATCAACATTATGGTTGATGGTGAAAGGATGAAAAGTTCAATAATAAATCTTCTGGAGAATGCACTTTATGCAGTTGATGAAAAAAATGGAGAGATTGAAATAAAGGGTTACAAAAGTGGCGATAAAACAATTATTGAGGTGAAGGATAATGGAATTGGGATACCGGAGGAGATCCAGAACATGGTTTTCTCCCCATTCTTCTCTACGAGGAAGGAAGGATATGGTTTTGGCCTTGCAATTGTGAAAAAGGTTGTTGAACTTCATGGTGGCAGGATTGAACTATCCTCAAAGAAAGGTGAGGGAACACGGTTCAGGATAATACTATGAAGGGGAATATACTCATCATTGATGATGAAAAACATCTTGCAGATGTTTTGAGGATTGCCCTTGAAGA
>JAGGTX010000160.1 GCA_021163525.1 Caldifarciminota bacterium | reverse complement strand
GTATTTCAAACATAAATTCCTCCTTTTGATGGCACAGGAATATAATAAGGGAACTTATCCCATTGTCAACATTATGAGAAAAATTTCTCATAAATACTGCAAAAGTGAAATCCCATTTACAGGCATATTTTTATTAGTATTATGGTTATGTTAATAACTTCTGGCTTTGCGAATCTTCTTTTGTATAAACCATTGCTAATTCCTCCTTTCCATTTCTGTGTTGAATCCGATTTATGTCCCTTATCAATTTATAAATTTATAAATTTATCCTCCGTCCCCAGAAATATCTTGACTTTTTACGCTGGAGGTTTATCTTAAATCTATGTTTATAATCATTGCCTTCACCTTCCCCCTGTATGCTGAGGGGGAGATATACTATGGATTGTTTTCAGGTGGAGATACCCTCTACAATTCCGATGCCTTCCTCTCCACATCTGTGGTTTTGTTTGAATGGGGTGCAGAGTTCTATGTTAAGTACTCCAGCCTTCTTGAGATTGCTGAGCAACAGGGAAAGGTTATCCTTGACCCCATGTATGCCACATATAGTATTGTGTTCGGATTGAGATTCTTCTGGCACCAGTACTTCAATCTCTATTTTGACCACTATTGCAGACATCTTATTGACAGGGACCTGAATGAAGGAAAGGTTGTATTCAATGGTGAGTTTTATCAGGTCTCAAATGTGAAAACCCTTTACCATGAATTTTCAAGGCCATTTTACAGGTTCACATATGGATTCTATCCTCAGGGTATAATTGTTGACTGGTTGAATTCAAGACCATTTTATAGACACAGGTTCAATCTTGTTGCAGGGATACCCTTTAAGAAGCACTTCAATTTTGGCTTTGACTTTGAATTCACCATAAGCAATGATAAACCAGCCATAAAATATGCAAAGGTTATCCCCTGGACGAGGGTATTTGTATCAAGAAAGAATAGGGTAATCTATGCCTTTGTGAAATATAATCTTGTGAACACGGGTCCCATTCGCTCACCAGAGGGGTTATTTTTCTTTGGTACAGGGTTCAGGTTCTGATGGGTATAAAAGAGAATGTAGAGAGGATTAAATCACTGCTTCCTGAAGGTGTCACCCTTGTTGCAGCCTCCAAATCAAGGACACCAGAGGAAATACTTGAAGCGCATCGGGCTGGTGTTGGTATATTCGGTGAAAACTATGTGCAGGAACTTCTTGCCAAGTATGATAAGATTGGTAAGAGGGTTGAATGGCACTTTATTGGCCACCTCCAGAGAAACAAGGTGAAGAAGATTGTTGGTGTGGTGGATATGATACAGACACTTGATAATCTCAAACTTGCAGAGGAACTTGAAAAGAGGTTCTCAAAGGTGAATAGAATAATAGAGGTGCTCATTGAGGTGAATATTGCAAGAGAACCACAGAAGGCAGGGGTTCTACCAGAGGATGTTATTCCCTTTGTTAAGGATGTATCAGAAGGTTTCAGTTATATCAAGATAAAGGGGCTCATGACTATGGGTCCTGTTGTAGATGACCCAGAAAAACTCAGGCCTCTATTCAGGGAAACAAAGAAACTGTTTGACAGAATAAGGGACATGGGTATAAAGAATGCGGATATGGAAATACTCTCAATGGGAATGTCAGACTCTTTTTTAATTGCAGTGGAGGAAGGTGCTAATATGGTGCGTATAGGAACAGCAATATTCGGTAAAAGACTATTCTAACCCCAATCATTCCTTGACTTCAATACCATGGATTATATAATGTGATTATGAGAAAGGTCTTTGTTTTTCTATACCCGATAATTTTTTTATCCCTCCTTCTTCCCCATCCGGGGAAATCAACCCCACCAAACCCAATAGTTCTGCTCCCCATTGCAGCAATTGTTTTCTTCAGGCTTAAGCCACTTCCATTACTAAAATTCACCTATCTCACACCCACACCATCACTTGTTATTATGATTTTCATATTGAGTGGAGGATTCTGGGGTGCGGTTATCTCCTTAATTACCATTTTCCTATCAGACATTATAAGAACTAGAAATATTGAGACAGCGATTATCAACTCATCTGCCTTCGGAAGTGTTGGACTGATAATGAACTATCTGGTCAGACTCCAGACAGGGGTTACCCTATCAAACTACTTCATAGCCCATCTGATTTATTTTACAATCGTGATGATTGTGTTCTACACACCAGAACTTGTTCAGAGAAGCCTCAGCCCGCGTGAATTTATATATGTCTTTGGTTATGAAGTAATTTATATATCCATTTCTTCAATTATACTTTACCAGTTTTACAGGTCATACAGCCTTGGCCTTATTCCATTTTTGGTCTATTTAGTCTCCCTTGTGCCAATCATTGCAGGCCTTGCCTATATATTGAGTATGTCCATTGAGGCAAAACGCCTGAAGATACTATATGACATCCAGGAGGAGATGAAATCCCTCTCTGTGAAGGATACAATCCACATGGTCCTTGAAAATTCTAAGAAATTCATAGACTGGACAAATGTGAACTTTGCAGGAATAGAAGGAGAGAATATAAGACTGATTTACTCCACATCAAGGGGTTTTGTTTCAGACTTTGTGACTCCACTTGGAAAGGGTGTGTCTTCAAGGGCAATACTTGGAAGGAAAACAATTATCGTGGATGATGTGGAAAAAGAGTCCGATGTTATTGTCCTGAATGAGAATGTGAAGTCTGAATTGTGCACACCTATTTTTTTCCATGGAGAGCCAATTGGAGTTCTGGACTTTGAACACAGAATTCCAAAGGCCTTCTCAAAATACGACGCTAGGATGGCAGAGTTTTTTGCACGGCAACTCTCAAACAGTTTAAAGATATTCCTTGACCTTGCGCCAATTGTGGACTCATTAGAAAACCTCAATGCAGGCTCCAGGGAGATAAAACATAAGGTTGATACTGCCTTTAACATTGCCTCTGGCAATGTAGAAGAAGCAAAAATAATATCAGAGAATATGAAAAGGATACTTGAAGAATTGAACAATGTTGGAATGGAGATTGAAAAACTTCACTCTATTATGGGCGAACTTTCAGAAGGAACTAACACATTATCCAGAAAAATTGATGGGCTTCATTCTGGTTCTACTGAGAAGGCAAAGGACATTGACCAGCAGAGAGAAATTTTAACCCAGATTAAAGACTTCTTTGATAATCTTAAGGATATTACCACCACACTTAGGGAAAAATCCCGGTTCTTCAATGAGATTATTGTCTCAATAAATGAACTTGCAGATGATACAGGGCTATTATCCCTGAATGCAAGCATTGAGGCACAAAGGGTTGGAGAAAAGGGTAAGGGGTTCAGTGTTATTGCCCAGGAAATAAACAATCTATCTGAAAATGTGAAAGAGTTGTCAAAAGGTGCAAAAAAGGAGATAGAGGGCTTCCTGCAAATACTTGGTGAACTTGTTGAGAACATAAAAAGGAATGAAAATTCCCTTAAGAAGTTATCACAATTTTCTCTATCCCTTGGTGAATTCCTCTCCTTCCTTTCCTCAGAGATTGAGGAACTTAATTCAATAACCCAGGGGAGTATGGAGTCCATGGGAAGAGGAATAGAAGAGATAGGAAGAATAAGGAAAGAGATCCAAGCTTCACTTGGTGATGCTATACAGAATGGTGAAAAGGTGGGTGAACTCCTTGGTTCTATAAACAATATTCTCAATACCATGAACGAATTTGAAGGATTTGTTGAAACAATTTCACATTCCCTATCTGAATTTATGGGCATAGTGGAGATGTTCAGTCTTGACATCCTGAGGAGAAAAGATGTTGAAAAGAAGGTTTGAAAGAAGAAAATACAGAACCTTTCACCCTCTTCTGATAGTGGGATTGCTCATATTTGTCATGTATATATTTATAATGTTGAAAAGGATAGCAGGGAGGTGACATGGAACGAGTATTGAGCGGGTTGAGGCCAACCGGGAGAATACATATCGGGAATTATTTTGGTGCGCTTGTCAACTGGGTGAGATTTCAGGACGAATATAGATGCTTCTATGAAGTGGCTGATTGGCATGCATTAACAACCATGTATTCTGAATCAAGAAGATTCAGGGAATTGATAAAAGAAACCGTTTTAGACTGGCTCACCGTTGGGATAGACCCTGAAAGGTCCGTTCTTTTTGTCCAGTCCGATGTAAAGGAACACGCAGAATTGCATCTTCTGTTCTCCATGCTGGTAACAATACCAAGGCTTCAAAGAAATCCAACTATCAAGGAGGTTGTGAAAGACCTTCATATGGAGGGTAAAATTTCATATGGCCTATTGGGTTATCCTGTTCTTCAGGCATCCGATGTTCTTATTTACAGGCCACAAAAGGTTCCCATTGGTGAGGACCAGTTGCCCCATCTTGAACTCACAAGGGAGATTGCAAGGAGGTTCAATCACCTTTATGGTGATACATTCCCTGAACCTGAGCCCATACTCACAAAGACAAAAAGAATACCAGGTATTGATGGAAGGAAGATGTCAAAGTCGTATGGCAATGCAATCTACATAACTGAATCACCAGAGGAGGTTGAGAAAAAGATTATGCAGGCGTTCACAGATCCAGAAAAAATTAAGAAAGATGACCCCGGTCATCCTGAGGGTTGTGTTGTCTTTGCCTATAGAAGTGCCATTGACGAAGATGGCACTGAAGAACTTGAAAACAGGTGCCGTGCAGGAGAGATAGGTTGTGTTCAGTGTAAAAGAGAAACTTCAAAAATAATGAACGAGTTTCTTGATAAATTCAGAAAAAAGAGAGAGGAATTAAAGGCCGTGGATATTCACACAATACTCAAAGAGGGGGCTGAAAAGGCAAGGGAATTTGCCCGTGAAACAATGCAGATAGTAAGAGAAAGGATGGGGATGTGGTCAAAAGACTGATTATCCCACTCATTCTTTTATTCACCTCTTGCTCCAGGCACAATGATGCCCTGTATATATTTTTCGCAAGTCCATGGCAAAAGTTAAGTCCATATGGAACCCCACTTCCTCCTGAATACCAGGCAAGATTCACCATGTATGAACCACTTGTCTGGGGAGGAGTGAATGAATATATCCCCGGACTTGCAGAATCATGGGTTACCATTGATGATACCACATGGGTCTTTCATCTTGTCAAAAACGCATTATTCCACGATGGAACAAGATTCACTGCATGGGATGTTGTTTATTCATTCAAAAACTATATGGAGAAAAATCCTGATGAAAAGATGAACTTTTATATTAAAAACATAATACCCCTTGATAGTTTTACAGTGAAATTTATCCTCTATAAGAACAACCCTTTATTTCTTCCAATGGCTTCCTCGGTTCCCATTGTATCCAAAACCCTTGAAGGCACAGGACCATATTTTCTTTACAGTGCAAAGACTGACACCATTATACTGAAGCGATTCAGGGGATACAGAAATGCAGTTCCCTTTGAGTATCAGTACATAATATCAATTAGGGATACAGAAAAAAGACTTCAGGCACTTTCTGATGTAAAATATGGAATAGCATTCAGGATAAATACCAGAATAAACATGGATAAGTTAACCAGAGGCTTGAATACCAGAAGAGTAAAAACATACGCACTGAAATACATTGCATTCAGCAATCCTGGAAGGATTGATAGGAAAATCAGGCACATTATCTATTATGCAACAAGGAAACCGGGTTTTACACCCTCAGGAGAAATGATTTACCAGTTTGTTCCACTCCTCAGTAATTTTTACTCACCTATAATAGAGGATTCACTTGAGAATCTCTGCAAAAAGGTGAGTATTAAACCATTAAAAAAACCAGTCACATTAACACTTGTCCACTGGGTCACCATCAAGAGCGAAGGAGAAATGATAAAAAATGTCCTTGAGCATTATAATATAAATGTGAAACTTATCTCTGTAAGTGATATAGAAGAATGGATGAAGAAGATAAAACAGGCAGATATGTTCATAATCACAATATTTTTTGACCCGAATGATATAGTCAGTGTGTGGTTGAATGTTTTTGAAGAGTTTGTAAATTCAAAAAGGATAAGAAATTACCTCAAGGGTGTTAAGCCTGAAAGTTTCATAGAATTGAAGAAAAACTCTGATAGGATTCAATGGATGCTCTTTGAAGAAATGCCACTGATTCCGCTCTATAATAGGGTGGAGACCATGGTTTATACAAACAACATAACCTTTGAGACGCTCCCTGACCAATTTATCCCATTTTATAGTATTAAGAAGCAATAGGCCATGGATAGAAGGGACTTTTTGAAGTTGATAATCAGCGCCACAATCCTTTCTGGAACAGGGGTTTCCACGAGAAAGGATATAAAAGAGGCTTACTTTTATGAAAAACTGGAGAATAAAAAGGTAAAATGCAAAAACTGCCCACATGAATGTGTTTTAGGACCCGGTGAAACGGGATTTTGCAGGGCAAGGAAGAATATTGATGGCAAACTCTACTCCCTTGCGTATGGAAATCCCTGTGCTGTTCACATTGACCCCATTGAAAAGAAGCCCTTATTCCATTTTTTGCCAGGAACAACAGCCTTTTCCAT
>JAGGTX010000079.1 GCA_021163525.1 Caldifarciminota bacterium | reverse complement strand
TTTCCATCCCTGTAATCAATCCTCAATTTCAATCCAACAGGATTTTCAAGCCCACAAAGCAGGCATTTGTTTTCATTCACAAATTTCATAGATATATAATAAGAAAAAATCAGAATAATTCAATAGATTTTGTGAAATTTTTCATAAATTGTTTTTGCAAGGAGCGGGCCAATTCCCTTGACCTTCATAAGGTCGTAGATTGAGGCACCCTCAATCCTCTTCTCTGAACCAAAATATAGAATCAGGTCCCTCTTCCTTTTCTCACCAATCCCTGGAATGGTATCAAGCACTGAACTCTTAACCTTCTTCCCCCTCAACCTTCTATGATATCCAACTGCAAATCTATGTGCCTCATCCCTCACATGCTTCAACAGGTGAAGGGCAGGTGAATCAGGAGGGAGTTGTAAAACAGAGCCATTCGGAAGATAAAGGGTCTCAAACCTCTTTGCAATGGCAAGCACATTGTAGCCCTCAAGCCCAAGGCTTTCAACAACACTCATGGCAACATTCAACTGGCCTTTTCCTCCATCCACCAGTATGAGGTCGGGTGGCTGCTTTCCCTCCTTCAGTATTCTCAAAATTCTCCTTGAAATCACCTCACCCATCATCCTGTAATCATCTATCCCCTTTATTGACTTTATCCTGAACCGCCTGTACTCACCTTTCAATGGTCTTCCATTAACAAAAACAACGCACGAACCCACTGCATACCTGCCTGATATGTTTGATATATCAAACCCCTCAATCCTTTTTGGTGGATTTTTTAGTTTCAGATGTCTCTGGAGTTCAAGCAAAGAACCAGGTATACTCCTCTTCACCTTAAGCCTGTATCCCTCAAGTTCCACACCAGCATTCTTCTTTGCCATAAGAAGAAGCCGCTTCTCCTTACCCCTTACAGGTTTTTTGAGAGTTACACCAAGGGCCTTTTCAACCCTTTTCATCCCTTCAAATTCCTCTGGAACATAAACCACAGGTGGTATGAAATCCAGTTCCCTGTAATACCTTATAAGGAAGTATTCAAGGACAGAGGCCTCCCCTTCCTGGAGAGGGTCATTTATGGCGAATGTTTCCTTACCAAACATCCTTCCCATCCTTATCTGGAGAACAGCAATAATCCAAAATCCCCTATCACCCGCAATGTTGATAATATCAAGATCCCTCTTATCAGGGAAGATAACATTCTGGGAGCTCTTCAGATTTCTTAAGGCAAATAGCCTATCCCTTAAAACTGCAGCCTTCTCAAACTCCTGGCCTTCTGATGCCCTCCACATCTCCCTTTCCAGTTCCTTCTCAAGTTCCTCTGTTCTTCCCTTTAGGAATGATATAACCTTCTGAACATTTTCATTGTATTTTTCTCTACTGATTCTTCCTGTACATGGAGCAGGACACCTCCCAATATGGTAATCCAGACATTCCTTATCAGGAAGTTTTTTATACCTGCATGTCCTTAATGGAAAGAGTTTTTGCAGGAGTCTCAGTGTCCTCCTGACAGACTTTGCACTTGTATATGGGCCAAAGTAAACACCTTTACCCTTCACTATCTTTCTTGTAAGAAAGACACGGGGAAATTCCTCCTCCGTGCTTACCTTAATGTATGGGTATTTTTTATCATCTTTGAGATTGATGTTGTATCTTGGTTTATGCTTTTTTATCAGTGTATCCTCAAGGAGGAGTGCCTCAATCTCTGAATCCGTAATAATATACTTAACCTCCACTGCCTTTCTAATAATTGTTGAACCCTTTAAGCCTGTATCCTTCCTGAAATACTGTTTTATCCTCTTCTTTAAATTTTTTGCTTTCCCAATATAAATTGGATTACCTTCTTTATCCAGAAAAAGATAAACACCGGGATTTTCAGGAAGATAATCAGGAATCTTCATTTCACCCTGTAAAGTGGCTCTTTACCCTCCAGTGTAAGGATAATATTTTTAACAGCGATCTCAGCCATTCCCTTCCTTGCCCTGTAAGTTGCACTGCCTATGTGGGGAGTTAAAACAACATTGTCCATCTTTAATAATGAGGTTGTTATTCCTGGCTCATACTCATACACATCAAGCGCTGCACCTGCAATCCTTCCACTGGCAAGTGCCTCTGCAAGGGCAACCTCGTCAATCAGGGCACCCCTCCCTGTATTCACAAGGAACGTATTCCTTCCCATCATCTGGAACTCCTTTTCACCAATGATGTGGTGGGTTTCACCCGTGAGTGGAAGATGTAGGGAGATTATATCAGATTTTTTGAGAAGTTCTTCAAGTTCCACCATTCTTGCTCCAAGTTTCTCAAGATGCACCTTCCTTCTCCTTGAAAAATAAAGCACATTGGCACCAAGTTTCATCACCTTTTCTGCAAATGAAGAACCTATTCTCCCCGCACCAACAACCCCAACTGTTGAACCAGAGAGTTCCATACCAAGAAACAATTCAGGTAACCAACCTTCAAATCTTCCCTCCCTGGTGAATTTATCAGCCTCAACAATCCTTCTTATAAGGGCAAAAACCAGTGATAGGGCAAGTTCAGCAGTGGCATTTGTCAATATATCAGGTGTATTTGTAACAACAATCCCCTTTGAAATGGCATATTCAACATCTATGTTATCATATCCAACTGCGTAGTTTGAAATAACCTTCAGAGCGGATGCTTCATCAATCACTTCCCTGGTTATCGGGTCCCTCAACAGGCATAGAATAGCATCCTTCTTCTTTATCCTCTTTTTAATCTCATCAATAGTAGGAGGGGAAGTCTCTGGATAGACTTCACAATCATGTTTTTCAAGGAGTTCCTTAATCCAGTCCTCAGAGAATGGATATGTAATAAAGACCTTTGCCACTAACCCCCTCCAGTAAAGAGAAGAACACCCAGAAGGATTCCCACTCCATCAGCAATCAGGTCCTTCCAGCTTGGAGTCCCCTTTTTACTCACCCCATCATATATCTCCTTTCCTATGCCAGCAACCGCAGAAAGGGAAATGGAGAACACCCTTGCTCCATTATCAGGATTTTTTAACTGGCAGTGGTAAACATGGTAGGAAAGTCCAACAATTGCTGCTGAGTGTATTACATGGAGGGCCTTGTCCTTTGCAAAAAACTTATCCTCCTTCTTTGCTGGATTGAAAGTGGCAAAGAGTATCAGTATATTATAGACCAAGGTCATCGCTCACCTCCCTCATTCCTTCAAGGCATAGTTCAATAAATTTTTCCAGAGAAATCCCCAGTTTCTCACATTCCCTTATCTGTTCACGATTTGCCCCAGCAGCAAACCTCTTTTCTTTAAATCTCCTCATTATAAAAGGAACATCAATCCCTTTGAGGGATTTTGAAGGATGCATCAGTGCTGAAGCCACTATTAGACCTGAGAGGAGGTCAGCAGCGTAGAGGGATATTTCCATTCTTGTTTCTGCAGGCTTGTGCCCTGGATGCGCCTTTATTGCATCAAGGACATCCCTCTCAAAACCCATGCCCTCAAGTATCTTCACGGTTTCAAGCCCATGCCTTGCAGGGTCATCCTTTGTTACCTCATAGTCAAGGTCGTGAAGTAGCCCTGTAATTTTCCACTTTTCAACATCCTCACCGAAATATTCTGCAAGTTTACCCATACAACCTGAAACTGCTATGCAGTGTTTCACAAGGTTTTTTGTCTTAACATGCTGCTTCAAAAGTTCAAGAGCCTCTCCATACTCCATCAGTAATCACCTCCTTCAAGATACATCTTTCCCTGTTCAGTATATCTGGGAAATCTTCTTACAAGTTCCTCATAAACCCTTTTTGCCTTATCAATCATGTTATTCTCCCTTAAGGCCTTTATAAGCCTGAGGAGTATTATGGGTGCATCATTACCTTCCCTATAAAATTTATATGCCTGAAGAAGCACCGCAATCTCTCCATGCCCATCGTTGTTCTTTTTATATGCATCCGCTATTCTGTAAAATTCGCCAGGCAGAAGGTATCTTTCCAGTTTATTCTCCCTTATGTAGTCATTGTAAAACTGGATAATGGGTATATGCTCCCCTTCTTTCACAATGGAATTTAATATGTGCCTGTAATATTTGGCTGCAAGTGCAGGATTACCCTTCTTCATATATAGATTGGCCAGTTCCATATTTGCATCGTAATGGTCGGGGTGTTCATCAAGGAACTTCAACAGTTTCTCTATTGCGCCGTCAATCTCACCCCTCTCAATTAAATCAAACGCCTCCCTGAAATCCCTGCCCACAATATCCAGTGTTTCATCCATCTTCCTTTCAAGTACCCTGCTCTCAAAACCTGTTGCCTTCATAATAACAACTGCAAACGCACCAAAGGCAAATCCCGCAACATGTGCCCAGAATGCAACACCAGATTGGTTTATATATATGGCATACATGAGCTGTTCAAGGAACCAGAAAGGGAACATAACACCAGCATACACAGTGAATGTGAAAACCATGGGGAAGAGAAGCACGAGTAGCCTTATCCTGTGATTGAAGAATCTGACAGTGAAGGCTCCCATGAGACCTGCTATGGCACCAGATGCGCCTATGAGTGGAATATCAGAGTAGTTCATCATTGCATGGAAGAGTGAGGCGACAATCCCTGAAACAATATAGAAGCCCAGGAAGAATAACCTGCCCCATCTATCCTCAATATTCACGCCAACAAGCCAGAGGAACCACATATTTCCAAGAAGGTGTAACCAACCACCGTGCAAAAATAACGATGTTATAAGGGTCAAAAAGTTGAATCTATCAGGGATAAAACCAAAATTCCTTACAAGGAGATTACTCTTTATTTCTTCAAGTTGACTGTTCAAATTTTTCCAGTATTTATATTCCTCATCAGATAATGGGATTTCTCCTCTTGCTATCTTTGCATGTATGCTGTCAGCAAAAATAGAAGGTTCAACACCCTCTTCTGCTATTTCAGGAAAACTGTCCATATTCCTTATGTAAATTGTGTATTCAAGTTTCCATAGTTTGTATTGAACCCTGTTGTATTCCTTTTGCTGTCTCGTCATTACAGGATATGTTATAAAAAATACGAGGAAGTTCAGTGCTATTATTACAATGGTAACCAGTGGGAATCTCCTTATGTAAGTCTCTGAAGCAATCGGGATTATCACTACTCACTCACCAGATTTATTGCACTTTCTTCAATTATCACAGGGTCCTGTATGCGAACACCAAACTTACCAGGTATGTAGATACCAACATCAATGTGAAAAACCATACCCGGAACAAGGACATCCGTGCTTTCTGGTGATATATAAATCCCCTTTCTCCCCGGAAGAATTGGCCTTGAAATGGGTCCGAATGCATATTTATCAAGCCCCACCTCTGAGAGAAGTTTTCTGTATCTTTTATACACAGCAGAGCCCACCCTTCCAGGTCTGATAAACTCAAGCATCCTGTCCCTTATTTCAACAAGTTGATTATAAACCTCTTTAATCTTACCATTGTCAAAGGTGTAGGTTCTTGTAAATCCTGCCCCTCTGTTACCAACAAGCACCCCAAAATCAATAATCAGGGGAGATTTAATCGGATGATTGTCGGTTACTGATGAGGGATTGAATGTTCTTTTACCGGATATTACCCTTGTTGGATATCCACGCTTCCTTCCACCTTTATCATAAATCATTCTATCAACCAGATTCCTCAGCCCAATTTCATCATCTGAGGTTTTTATTGCCTCTGGCAAACACTTCAAAATCCTCTTCCCTATCTGAACTGCCTTCTTTATGTTTTTCAGGCTTTTATGGTCTGGTATTGAAAAATTGTCCCTGAAAACATCCTTCACCACAATCGTCTCAATCCCGGGAATTTCCATGGGAACAAAAACACCTGCTCTGTGAACCTTTAACCGCTTCAATAACCTGACCATCTCCTTAATAGTATTCATACCTGCATTCAAATATTCAATGTTTTCAACGGGAATTTTCTCCACATTGTAATTTTTAAATTCTTCAAGGGTGTAAATATCCCCTATAAGGAAGACTTTATCCCCTGTGATGATGAGGAGTGGTGAAATCTCTAAAAAATTATACGGCTTATTAACAGAGAGTGCTTCAAGCACATCATACTGGTCTTCTATAATGAGGGCATCAAGTTCATATCTTTCAATGATTTTCTTCAGAAAGTCAATCATCCACCAAGCACCTGCCTTAATCCCTGAAGCATCTTGAGTCTCTGTAGTGCTTCTGTCTTCAGGCCCGGGGTTTTCACCATATTCAACACTTCTTTATATATCTTTTCAGCATCAGAGAACTTCCTCTGGGTCTCGTATATCCTGGCTATGTTCAAAAGTACCTCAGCACGGAAGGCGTTGTATTCAAAGAGTTCTTCTGCCTTCTGGTAGTTTTCAATCGCCAAGTTCATATCCCCCTTCTGTTCATAACACTGGGCAAGCCCTTCATAGGATGATGGCCTTATAAATCTATCCTTTGCAAGTTTTGTAAGGGTTGTAAACCTATCCTTTGCCTTATCAATCTGGCCTGATTGGAAGTCCATATTGGCAAGATAAAAGAGTGCCTTTATACCTGGAAGTGTTCCATAGTACTCCTTTGCAATAAAGTCAAACTGGTTGTATGCCTCCTGCATATTCCCGTTCAAAACCAGGATTATAGAGTATGTAAGCCTCTCATTGGCATCGTTGAATGCCTTTCTTCTTGATGAAATAAAGTAAGAAAGGCCAGCAGCAATGACAACAACCCCAACAATAACACCAATGAAAAGAGGCTTCTTTTCATGCCATAAAAAAATCAATTTTTTCATAGACTTTGTAAACCTATCCTCTTTCAGTTCTTTTTTGGTAATCTTTCTTTTCTTGACCTTCATTCTTTCCTCCTGATATAAAAAACGCCCCTGGCAAGACTCGAACTTGCGACTCCCGGTTTAGGAAACCGGTGCTCTATCCACTGAGCTACAGGGGCCATTTCCATATGTGAATAATACAAAATAAGCATAGCGTGTCAAGGGTTGAGGAGTGAAATGCCCTAAACTTTACAGGGGATGCATCAAGAATCCTCCTATTAATATCCCCCTTCAAATGGGAGCATCAGACGAAACATAAAAAATGCCCGAGAGTTAATTGTTAGTAAACATTGGAGAAAAGCTATGCCACGACTTTTCGTGACCTCATAATTTACTACTCTCAATAATTTCAGGTTCTGGAAATTCAAAATCCAATTTTTCTTCAAACAACTTTTTCTGCATAGCCTCTTTTTTTATCCTTTTAAAAGCAATATCACAATATTCCTTTGAT
>JAGGTX010000184.1 GCA_021163525.1 Caldifarciminota bacterium | reverse complement strand
GTGAGTCAAGCCCTTTGAACCTGTTGGGTCTCAGGAAGAAGTTCTGGGGAGAGAAGGTATAACGGTTAATGAACAGTGCAAGTTTCTTCCCCTTCATAAGGAAGTCATCAATCTTTTTCAGTTCATCACAGGGGAAGGAGTCATTTGGTGAAACAATGAGAAGAAGGTCACCTTCAATATCCGTTTTCAGGTTTGCATACCTTATATCATAGTTATCCCTCAGATAACCCATCACATCCTGTGGAATCTCCATGGAACGGTGTCCGGAGAGGATTGATAAAACAGGCTTCTGGGTGAGGGACATCTTCCTTATCAGTTTTGTAACCTGATACTCAAGGTCTGAAATCTTACCAACAACAGGGATGACCTCTTTCTTTGTCCCGTATATGAGAACCATTCCTATGTACCCTTCCTTTGCCTGATAACTTGCACTTCCCATCTCTGTGAATGTGAGAGGTTGAATCCCGGCCCTGTAGGCCTCATTCCTCCTGTTCTCCTTCACAGGGTCAATGAATTGAACCTTCACCTTCCCCCTTGAGCGTGACCTGTACTCTGTGAGAAAATCACTCACATACTTGCTGTATTTACTGTATGGGAAGGGTAGGTCTCTTGATATGTATGCCTTTATAATAAGTGGCTTTTCAAGGCTCCTTATAAATCTCACGGTTGTCTTTGAAAGTGAGTATCTCTTGTTCTTTGTGCAATCAATCCTGAGGAAGGCATAGGAGGATATAAGATTGAGAAGTATAACACCAATCACTATGCTTCCTGCTAGAAATCCTCTGAGTGCCCTTGTTCTGTATCTTCTGTATGTGTTGTATGTGAAGAAGAGGAAAATCCCTATAAGGGAGAGGAAATAGATAAGGTCCTTAGTATCTATTATACCCCTTGCAAACCCATCAAAGTGAGAATCAAAACCAATGTAGTCAGCAATGGGGACGAGCCATGAAGGCATGAAGTTGAGCACCTTTCCAATAAATGCAAAGAAGAAGACAATGAGGAATGCAAGGATATAACTTCCAATCTGGTTTTTTGTAACTGCAGAGGTGAATATACCAAATGAGGCAACAGTTGCACCAAGGAGGATTATTCCAAGGTATATAGTGAACACAACACCCCACTCAATCTTCCCGATGATTGCCAGTGTGATGGGATAAATAAGGGTGGGGATGAGCATTATACATATAAATGTGACAGCACCAAGATACTTTGCAAGGACTATCTCAAATCTCTTCAAGGGCAGAGTTTCAAGGATTTCTGCTGTTCCGCGTGTCTCCTCCTCTGCTATGAGTTTCATTGTTACAGCAGGAAGCAGGAACAGGAAAAGGAATGGAACTATTGTAACAAACCCGTCAAGTGTGGCCATTCCTGAATTGATAACCTGTGTTGTGAAGAACCAGCCTGTGAGTCCAAGGAATACAAAGAGGATTATATAACTTATTGGAGAATTCAGATAATCCTGAACCTCTTTTTTGAACAGGACCTTCATCCCTTTCATCTTGTCAACTCCCTGAATATTTCTTCAAGGCTTCTCTTTCTCCTTGACATCTCAAGGAGAACCATTCCATTATCCACACACTGTTTGAACACCTCTTCACGGATATCACCTGCGCTCTCTATGGACAGTTCAATCTCCTGGGCATCCTCCTTAATAATCCCAACATTGCCAAGGTCTGAGAAGACCTTCAGTGGGTCCTTCTTTGATTTCTTTATTTTAACAGAGAGTAATTCCTTGCCCTCAACCATCCCGGAAAGGTTTTCAATTCTGTCATCAGCAACAATCCTCCCCCTGTGTATGATAATCACCCTTGTTGAGAGTGCCTCAACTTCCTGTAGAATATGGGTGGATATAATAACGGTCTTGTCCTTTTCAAGTTCCCTTATAAGATTTCTTATCTCAACAACCTGGTTAGGATCAAGCCCTGATGTGGGTTCATCAAGGATTAAAACTTCGGGGTCATGGAGAAGTGCTGCTGCAAGCCCTACCCTCTGTCTATAACCCTTTGATAACTCCCCTATAAACCTGTTCAAAACATCTGTAATACCACACTTCTCAGCAACATAGTCAATCCTTTCCTTCTTGTTCTCAACCCCTCTAACATCTGCAACAAAACCGAGATACTCCTTTGCAAGGAGGTTTTCATATAGGGGGTTGTTCTCCGGGAGATAACCGATGAACTCCTTTGTTTCAGGATTCTCCTCTGATACAGGTATACCATTCACATATACCTCTCCCGATGTCTGGGGGATGAAACCCGTGATGATTCTCAGGGTGGTGGTCTTACCTGCACCATTTGGTCCAAGAAATCCTATCACCTCGCCCTTTTCAATCCTGAAGGAGACATTATCCACTGCAAGCACGTTTCCGTAATACTTTGTAAGATTTTTCACCTCAACCATACCACCTCCTTTTTGTGGTTGGTTCCTCTTTTCATCACAGGACAGTCAACAGATATATATAATTATTTTTCCTCTATATCCATATGTCAAGACCTTTATAAAACAAATTTTGGGGTCAGGCATTAACAAGTAACATTTTTGGGACGATAACTTCTTGATATTCAAATTACTGCGTCAGAATCAAAATGTTACCAATCTTTCTTTATTTTCATTTAATAAGTATGTGCTTCTGGATTCATCCCTGTTTCTGAACATAATCGTTTCAATATCAATTCATTATAAACTGAACAGGTATACAGATAAAGCAATTATAATTTTGGGGGTTGTTTTATGAGGATTCGCAACAGATTAAGATTTTGCAACT
>JAGGTX010000130.1 GCA_021163525.1 Caldifarciminota bacterium | reverse complement strand
CAATATAATCCTGAAGCCCTGAATATTCCACAATCCTGTCGAGTTTTTCCTTTATTTCCCGGCGCTTCATACCAAGAATAATCCCATAAAGAAAAATATTCTCAATTCCCGTAAGGTCAGGATGAAGACCCGCACCCACCTCAATCAGGTATGCGGTTTTTCCGTGAACATTCACCTCTCCTGAAGTGGGGAGTGTTATCCTTGAAATGATCTTCAGTATGGTGCTCTTTCCAGCACCATTTGGTCCGATTATTCCAAGTGACTCCCCATTTTTGAGTGTAAGGGAGACTCCCCTTAATGCCCATATCCCCTTTTTCCTCACCCTCTGGGGATTGAAAAGGTCAAGGAGTGTTCCACCCACAGTGAAGTAGTGCTGATACTGTTTTTTTACATCTTTTAGTTCAACAAGATACTCACAGGATGTCATTGAATATCCTCTCTGCCTTTTTGAATATCCAGTAGCATAATTCAAGAAGAACATAGGATATGACCAGGGATATAAGCACATATTTCCACTGGGGAGATGTTCCTTCAAGGATTGCCCGTCTATATCCATCTATAAGTGGTGCCATAGGATTCAAAAAATAAAAATTCTTCAAGTGTGCTGGAACCTTTTCAGCAGGGTAGAGTATTGGATTCATAAACATCCAGAGATAGAGAAGGAGAGACATTCCATACTTTATATCCCTGAAAAAGACATTAAGACCGGATGCAAAAAGGGCAAGTGCAGTCATCAACATTATCTGGATGAGGAGTAAAGGGAATACATACAGAATGGTGAGATGCACCTTTAGATGGGCAGTCCACATGAAGAGGAAAACCAGTAGCATTGATGCAAAAACATTTAACAGGTTTGACAGGATAATGCCCAGTGGAATCACCTCTCTGGGAAAGTATGCCTTTTTTATGAGTGCAACATTGTTTTTAAACAGTGGTATTGTGTAATTTATGGTGGTGGAGAAATAAGTCCAGAAGATAAGACCTGTGAAAACAAAAATGTGAAACGGATACCCCTTCACAGGGCTTCTGTGGAATATGCGTATAAAGATAAAGTTGAAGACAACCATCTGGGATAAAGGCTGGAACCATACCCAGAGAATTCCAAGTATTGCCTGCCTGTACCTTATTTTTAAATCCCTCTGTGCAAAGAGAAGGATTAATTCTCTCCACTTAATGATGTTCCCGATCAGTTTAAGCATAGAGAAATAATAGATTTATCAGGGGTTATGTCAAGCCTGTGGTAATTACACTTCCCCCCTTGACATGATTGCATAATGGTATACATTACCAAAAAGGTATGGAGGAACAAAAGGAAAATCAGCCTCTTTTCCTTGCGGATACAGCCCGGATAGTGGGTGATGTTCGCCTGGGGAAGGGGGTAAATATATGGTATGGAGCTGTCCTCAGAGGTGATATAACCTATATCTCTGTGGGGGACAATACGAATATTCAGGACAATGCTGTTGTGCATGTTGATTATGACCTTCCTGCAATCATAGGTTCCAATGTGACAATAGGTCATGGAGCCGTAATCCACGGTGCAAAAATATCAAATAATGTGCTTATTGGAATGGGGGCCATTGTTCTCAGTGGTGCTGAAATTGGGGAAGGCTGTATAATTGGTGCAGGTGCTGTTGTGAAGGAGAGAGAAAAGATTCCACCATTCTCACTTGTTGTTGGTGTCCCAGGAAAGGTGGTCAAAACCCTACCAGAAGGAATCATAGAAAAGATAAAAGAGTCTGCTGATGAGTATGTTAAACTTGCAATAAGGAGGCGAAATGAAGATTCATGAGTATCAGGCAAGGGAGATATTCAAAAGATACGGTATCCCTGTTTCAAATGGTGATGTTGCTGAGACACCTGAACAGGCATATGATATTGCTAAAAAAATAGGAAAGAAGGTTGTTGTTAAGGCCCAGGTTCTCGTTGGTGGTAGGGGGAAGGCAGGTGGTGTGAAACTGGCGCATAATCCAGAGGATGCAAAGGAAAAGGCCAGTGAGATACTGGGAATGGAGATAAAGGGCCTAAAGGTGGAGAGGGTATTTGTTGCAGAGGCAGTAAACATTGCACACGAGGCATATCTGGGTGTTGTTATTGATAGAAGAACAAAGAGACCTGTTGTTATGGTGAGCCCTGCAGGTGGTGTAGAGATTGAGGAGGTGGCAAAGGAAACACCTGAAAAGATATTCAAAAAAGTGGTTGACCCTGCGTACGGACTCCTTCCACATCAGGCAAGGGAATTAACATTCAATCTGTACGATGACAAAAAGAAGGTGTTTAAGGCAGCAGATATCCTGATGAGGCTTTATACACTCTTCATGGAGACCGATGCATCCCTTGCTGAAATAAACCCCTTTGTTGTTACTGATGCTGGTGAACTTATTGCCCTTGATTCAAAGATAAACTTTGATGACAATGCGATATTCAGACATCCTGAATATGAAGACATGAAAGACCTCACACCCGATGAAAAGGTTGAAGAAGAGGCAAAGAAGAAAGGGTTGAGTTTCATCAAACTGGAAGGGAACATTGGATGTGTTGTGAATGGTGCAGGTCTTGCCATGGCCACAATGGATGTGATAAAGCACTTTGGTGGTGAGCCGGCAAATT
>JAGGTX010000140.1 GCA_021163525.1 Caldifarciminota bacterium | reverse complement strand
TTAGAGGGTGAACCTGGAATCACACTTTACAATATTCTGAATCAGGGAATGATTGTTCAACCCCTTGATACATTCCTTCTTCCCTATTCCCTTTATTTTGAGGCTGTTAGGAATAGAAAGCAAAAAGGGATAATCCTTGAAAAATATCCATTCACCTCACCTGCATTTATCCTGAGAACCAAGGGGAAATAAATAATGCCGGGGAGGGGACTTGAACCCCTACGGGATACCCCACACGGCCCTCAACCGTGCGCGTCTGCCAATTCCGCCACCCCGGCTCTGGTAATATTTATCAAAATAGGAAGAATTGTCAAGTGACAAATTTTTCCGAATTCCCTGAACCATACCGGATGAAACAAAAATCCTTCTTCTTGAGGATATATTATGAGATAAGATTCACTGTTTAATAAATTTTTACCATGGGTCCAGCCTTCTTATGGAAGGCTTATATCTTAAAACGATAAACCAGATTTTTCAGGTTGTCAGCAAGGTTAAATAAAACCTGTGAGGATTCCACCAGTTGATTGAAGGCTGCGCTTTGTTCTTCAACTGATGCAGCAACCTCTTCAGCTGAGGCTGCGTTCTGTTGTGCCTCGTGTGCAACACTATCCACAATCCTTACCAGTCTATTCACTGTTTTTTGATTAATTTCTCCCTTTTGAACAATCTTATCAATATTTTCTACAGCGGTTGATATCTCTTCAGAAATTACCCTCAGTCTTTCTGAAGCACTCAGAAGAACCTCTCTGGATTTTAGAACCTCTTTTCTGGTCTGTTCAGCCTCTTTCATTGTTGAGGTTATTTTATCAATTATATTTTCTATTATCTTGGTGATTTCCCCGGCCTGATTGCTATTGGCCTCAGCAAGTCTTTTGATTTCATCTGCTACAACTGAAAACCCTTTCCCCGCCTTCCCGGCTCTGGCAGATTCAATTGCAGCATTAAGCGCAAGTATACTTGTAGTATCAGCGATTGAGTTGATTGTTTCAGTAATTTTTGAAATCTTCTCGGTTTCGTTACCCAGGCTATCAATCCTTTCCGTTAATTGCTGGATTCTTTCAACTATGCTATTTGTGTTTTCGGATGCCGCTTCTGCTTCAACCTTTCCTTCTTTTGACAGTGCAAGTATTTTGTCTGAAAGCTGTTTGCTTCTTTTTGCAGTTTCTACTGTTTCTATGATGTTTGATTGGGTCTCTTTTGCCTCCTGAACAATTCTTTTTGTATCCTCAAGCTGTTTTCTGGAAGCCTGCGCAATCTGCTGAATTGATGCAGTAATCTCTTCAGAAGTTGCGGATAGTTCCTCTGATATGGAAGAAAGGCCTTGAGCCTGTTCAGAAACTTTTGGAGAAGCAATGGCGATTTCTTTTATGAGATTTTGTAAGGAGGTAACAAAATTGTTAAAACCACGAGCAAGTTTCCCAAGTTCATCCTTTGTTTTAATCTTAATACGCTTTGTTAAGTCTGCCTCACCGGAGCCGATAGCCTCCATTTCTTCAGAGACAATAACAATAGGTCTGGAAATCTGGGCACCCAGAAATAGTGAAATAGCCAATCCAGCAACCAGAAGCAACAAACCGAATATGAGCCCTGCCCTGAGTGTTCTATGTAGGGAAACGTATATCAGGCTGGGCAAATAGCCCAACCTGATATAACCGATCTCCCTTTCCTCAGTTCCACCAAGAAGTCCCTCAGTAGCAAAGGTTATTGGTGCGTAGAAATCCCAGACTTTACCAGGATAGACATACTTCTTATTCTTAAGATTTTCTAACATTTCTGCCGAAAGTTCCAGGTTCGCCTTCGTCTTATTGAAGCTTGAAACGATTTTCCCATCTATATTATATACACATACCCATTGAATATCTGGCTGGATACTATATGCAGTTATCGTTTTGTATAACAGTGCCTCATTTTGTGTTGCAAGCCCTTCCCGGCAACCAATAGCACCTAATTTTGCCTGGACCTGGCCATTTACCTTAAACAGTTTTTTAAGGGTATTACCTGATTGAATGTAGAAAAAGAAGGTATATACCGCGACAAAACCGAGAATGAGCAGTATTGTATATAGAGCAATTCTCTTTTGAATACCACCAGGCTTTTTCATAAGGTGCAAGTTCGCTCCCATTTTTATTCACCAAACACAATCATTGAGGTCATCAGGTTTCCATGCCGGCTCCCAATTCCTCTAATGAACCCCTGTTCACCAAATGTAAATACTCCAATAAAGGGTTTCCCACCCAGAACCGTGCTCAATGGAGGAATTCCCTTGTTCCCCAATTCATCTTTCACTGCCAGCATCGTTCCTGCACAGTATATAAGTATGCCACCATCAAGATCTTGTGGGCCTATCCCGCCCTGATAGAGTGCCGCCATTCCAACAGACGCAGGTCTTGAAAGCAAGATGCTTTTATTCCCCTTCAAGAGATACAAAGTATCACCTGTGTTAACTTCTGCAAAGACCTGGAGAGATTTATCCTCTGGTGAAATCTTTGAGGGATGGATTGTTATGTAACTAACCGTTCCCTTTTCCACAAACCTTTTGGCTAAAGGCGTAAATGAAGCGGGGCCCAATATTGAAGCACCTGTCTTCATTTGTTGAGAAAAGGCATTGGAGCACCATTCATTGTATACCTCTCCAGCAGGTCTGTTATCAATCTGGTAAATAGTTCTTCCCTTTGCACTTGTTGCCACACCTTTTTTTACAGTTGTCTTATAACCGGTGATGAAGGCATAGCCAATCTTTAGATCGGTATAGATGACGGCAAGAGAAACACCATTTGAATAAACTTTATGGTTGGCAAAAATTTTCCATTTGCCATTGATTTCATTATCTGCAGCACTACCACCAATTATAGGGACATCGTTACCAATAACCGATTCTATACCCTTTAATACATCTTCCTCAATCCCTGGTGTTGGTGAGATTAAAACTATGCTGGGTTTTTCGTTTTTCCTACCAGCATCCTTGATTGCCATCTGGATCGCTTTTTTACCTGCTGAAAATCCATTTGTGGTTTTGCTTACCGGACAGATGCCAACACCAAAGGTCATTCTTTTACTCTTGAAGGCCAGAATTGCCAGGCCATTCTTTAGCATTCCATTGGGTGTTGCAACACCAAGACAGGATGTTTCACCATAAAATTTTGTTTTGGGACCTGTCAGACTTCTTAAGGTTTTGATTACCCTCTTGCTGTCATACCCGATGCTTAGATATATAACGCAAAAATCAGGTTTTTTTACTTCCTCGGGAAGCATGTTGTAGGCTTCTTTGACCGCCTCCTCAGGGCTGGATTTAGCACTTTCTCCATACCCTATATAGAGTTCCCTTCCAAACACAAAGATTGGCAATAAAAACAGGATTGAAATTTTGGTTATGTGTTTCATATCCACCTCCCTTTATGTTAAATTTGTTTACATTTCTTAACCTTAACCTGAATTAGACATATCCTCAAACCCTTTCATTTCCTCTGGAGGGCCTCTAATTTCACCCATATCCCATAACTCAAGCATATTCCCCTCCAAAGTTTGTTTTGTTATAATTGAGTTCATAGAAGGTGTTGCTTTTTGACCCTGTATATACCGGGTAACTCCTTCTATCCTGGAGCATAAAAGTGAGAAAGATGTAGGCCAGGGCAATAATCCATTAAAGGAGTTTTTCAACTGCTTATTTTTACCCCTGCTATCCGTCTGTTGAGGCTTAAAATCTGTGTTTATCTCATTATTCATTGGCCTCTTCAGTTTTTTTCTCTTCATATTTATTATAAATAGTCATCTTATAGGTGTCAAGGAGTGATTGGTATTTAGAAATGGCATGGTTTATGATTCCCCAGACACTTACATATGTCCCTGGTTAAAATGGCTTGTCAAAGAATAAATTTTGCCTTAACATGAAATTAT
>JAGGTX010000093.1 GCA_021163525.1 Caldifarciminota bacterium | reverse complement strand
GTCGTTGTGCTTCCGCAGTCTGTTGCCAGTATCCTTTTTAAGTCTTTCTTTGTATTCATTGTTCCTCCTTTCAATCTCCCTTATCAAAAGTTCCACATTTTCTCTTTTCTCCATAAGAACGGTGAATTCCCAATACTTCTTTGATGAAAAAAGCATCTGTACAAGGGGGTTAGCCATCACCATCAGTTGTGAGCCGATAAAACTGAGAGGTTTTGCCATCTCAAGAAAGAAGATAGCTGGTGCAACAAGCCCCCTCTCAACAATCTCCTGAGCAATATCCCCTATAAGTTTCACTGCCTTTTCCTGCGGGATATCCTCAGGCCCGTATATATTATAAAAATCGTGATTACCAGTGAACATCCAGCTCTCTTACAGCCTTTGCCTCATCAAGCCTTTTTACAGGTGTATTCTGAGGCGCCTTCTTCAAAAGTTCAGGTTCTTCCTCTGCCTCTTTTGCTATTTTTTTCATTACACTGATAAACCTATCAAGAACCCATCTGGGCTCTGTCTCTGTTGGTTCTATCATCAGTGCCTCTGGAACGATCAGGGGGAAATATATGGTTGGTGCATGCATGTTGTGGTCAAGGATTCTTTTGGCAATGTCAAGTGTTCTAACCCCATACTTCTTGAAGGTGTTCCCTGAAAGAACAAACTCGTGCATGCATGTGGTATCATAGGGAAGGTTGTATGTGTCCTTCAGTTGTGTCATTAAATAATTGGCATTGATGACAGCAGTTTCTGTGACTTTTTTCAGTCCATCAGGGCCATTTGCAAGTATGTATGTGAGTGCCTTTATCATAACATTGAAGTGTCCATAAAAGGATATGATTTTACCAATGGAATCGGGTCTGTTGTAATCAAGGTAAAATCCATTTTCTCCCTTTTCTATCCTTGGTACAGGAAGGAATGGTTCAACCCTTTCACTCACACCAACACCACCTCCACCTGGTCCTCCACCGCCATGGGGTGTTGAAAAGGTCTTATGGAGATTGTAGTGCAGTATATCAACCCCTGCCTTCCCAGGATAGAAGTATCCCATAAGGGCATTGAGATTTGCACCATCCATATAGAGCAGGGCATCCTTTTCATGGAGCAACTCAGCCATTTCAACAATGTATGTTTCAAATAGACCAAGGGTATTTGGATTTGTGAGCATTAGACCGGCAACCTCATCATCAAGATATTTCTCAAGAATGTCAGGGGTGAGAATACCCTTCTCTCCTGAGGTGACCTTCACACTTACAAAACCTGCCCTGGTGCAGGATGCAGGGTTTGTTCCATGAGCAGAGTCAGGGATAAGAATCTTCTTTTTGTGATGATTCCCATGCTTTTTGTGATAGGCCCTTATGAGGAGCAGACCGAGCAATTCCCCATGTGCTCCAGCAGCAGGATGGAGTGAAACATGTTTGAACCCTGTTAATTTACCAAGGTAATCCTGAAGATTATAAATCAGTTCAAGTGCACCCTGAACCGTATCATCTGGCTGGAGTGGATGGAGATTTGTGAATTCCTCAATGGAGGCCATCTCTTCATTTATCCTTGGATTGTATTTCATAGTGCATGAACCAAGTGGGTAGAATCCCCTGTCAACATGGTAGTTCAGGGATGAGAGGTTAACAAAGTGTCTTACCACCTCTGGTTCACTCACTTCAGGAAGTGGAGGAGGATTATCCCTCAGGAATTTTTCAGGGAAAAAGTTCTTTATATCCACCTCTTCCACATCCAGGGGTGGAAGCCTGAACCCCTTAGCGCCTTCCCTTGATATTTCCTTTAATAGTTCCATGACAGAATACTAAACCCGTTTATAAATTTGTCAAGATGGGTATTTTTGTTGACAATAATATAATTTCTTCTGATAATAAAGGTATGGAAAAGATCGGGAAGAAGGAACTGGACATACTCCTGAAACTGGGTGGGCATCTTTCCACAACAAAAGACCCTGAGGAGATGCTGAGTTATCTCCTTGAAAGTGCGGAGAGATTGATGGATGCAGAGGCGAGTTCAATCCTCCTTGTGGATGAGAAAAGGAGAAAGTTGTTCTTTGCAAGCGCAAGGGGAGAGGCATCTGAGAAGTTGAAAGGGCTCACTGTCCCATTTGGAGAGGGTATTGCTGGCTGGGTTGCAAGGGAAGGAAAACCCAGGATTGTGAATGACACTGAAAAGGAACCACAATTTTATAAAGGGATTGATAATGAAACAGGTTTCACAACAAAGTCTATCCTGTGTGTTCCATTGAAGATGGGGGATAGGGTCTTTGGTGTTATTGAGATTCTCAACAGGAGGACAAAGGTTCCATACACAAGGGATGATTTGAGACTCCTTGAGATATTTGCCGGTATAGCGACCAGAATCATTGTTGATTCAAAGCGCTTTCACAGGATAGTTGAGAGGGAAGAGGTATTAAGGAGTGAAATTGATTCAAGATATACCCTGATAGCCAGAAGTGAGGCAATGAAGAAGGTCCTTGAACTTGCAGACAGGGTTGCACCAACAGACACGACTGTTCTGATAACAGGTGAGAATGGAACAGGGAAGGAACTTATTGCACGATACATACACAGAAAGAGCAGGAGGAGGAACGAGCCCTTTATACCAGTTAATTGTTCTGCCTTTCCCTCAACATTGCTTGAGGCAGAACTCTTTGG
>JAGGTX010000137.1 GCA_021163525.1 Caldifarciminota bacterium | reverse complement strand
CCAAGCGTATCCAACACAACTACCCTGTTATTGAGATGGTCTAAGATATAAATCCTCCCATCTGAATCTGCTACTATGCTCGTTGGATAATCAGCCTCACCTTCCCACATTCTAAATCCCAATTCCAATTCCCCTGGTTTTACTCCCCAAAATTTTGCTTTAGCAATCACCTTTGGAATATACTTTTCTGAAAGATTGTCACGAGTATCCTGTGAAAACAAACCTAAACTTACACCAAAGACCAATACAAACATTATCCTTCTCATAAAGTCCTCCTTTTGTTTGCGTTTATGAAAACACAGAGTTTTCCCTTACCTTCTCTGTAAGATTTGTGGATAAAAGATGATTCATGAATAATTGAAGGTGCAACCATTACCACTCCTTTATGATATTCTATACATATTGAAGTTTTTGGGAAGTCTTTTTCTAACACCAGTATTTCCATTATTACTATCCTCCCATGCAAAGGAGTCAATTGGAACACCATTTCCATTAGTACCTATTATGGAGATTGCTGCTTCTGTTGTATTTTCATCCATGGGCTTTGAAAACTTTATTATCACCTTCCCTTTGTCTATGGGAACATTGTTTTCATTGTTTGATGGGTCTGTGGAAACTACAGAGGCAACAGTGCCGGCACCTATGAAGTCAGGAATCCCTTAACCTTCTTGTATGTCGGTTCAACCCCCTTCCTTTTCCTCGCATCATTGTTCTCCATTACCATCGTATCCATACCAAGTATAATATCAGGCACCTCTACTTTCAAATGCTATAAAAATATCTCCTGAGGAAGTCTGCGAAATCACCATATATGCGCATATGAAAAACGAATTGACAAAAACCTTTCAATAATGGGATATATCCCTATCCCGGAAAGATAACGAATGAAAAGAGCAATCCCCTCTATCTGTAAGTGTATCCATTGGTTTTTTCTTTCCTCGTAATTTTTGCTTGCATATCTTATCTTTTACTGGATTATACTCATATATACATCCAATTTATGGTGTTTTTATAAAAATGTTCCAACCCATTGAGACTGATTAACTCTTCTTGAATAAAACAAAAAAATCGCTCAATTCAGGTTCTTTATTGGTAGAGAGGAAAATATATGCATTCTTTAGTCAAAACATAGACAGATAACTACTTTTAATGTTTTCATATTGTCTGGGTTCAATCCGGGACACTCTCTACCCAATAAAAGCTATCTGGTGGAAAAAATAAACAGGTGGTTGGAAATATGAAATTCACCAATCAGATAGGCCTGATTTGTTCACTCTTCAACTATCACATATACTGATCCATAAGGTGTTCTAAATAATAACCGAAGAGGTAAGCGTTTCCTTAATTCTTCCTCAGAAGGAAAATACCATCGCCAGGCAAGCGCTTTAAAGTATACCAATACACCTTTCTGGTTTTCAAGGTTCTTTTTCATAGCGGATAACTCTGATAAATAATTATAGTTAATTTTTCGGGAACATGGATCTATTTTTCGGGGTAAGAATCGGGCAGGTTTCCAGGTATGAATATATATAGCATCAGCTCCATTTGTATAAATAGGGGTTCCGGTTGGGACAGCATCTCTAATCCATTTAATAATTTCTGACTCTTTCCATATTCTTTTAGTATAGCCATTTCCATCACGAGATCTATGAACAACCCATATCGCTCCGCGGATTATGGACAAACCTGTAAAAATAATTAATACCCCTAAGAGTATCCTTTTATACACTTCCCTATCTTTTATAAATTTTAACATTTTATAGGCTGTACATAGAACTATAATCATTCCAGTAGCATAAACAGGAGAAAGAATACGATTGTCAATATGTGTATATGCATCAAAGAAGGAAATTGAAATAACCAAAAACATCATGTATACAAAAATAAATATAGCCAATACAGAAATTTTTTTTAAGAAATTTTGTTTTTTAAAATACTTTTTATTCTTTATCACCATTCTAACCATAACTAATAAACAAGCAAAAAATATCAGCAAAAAAGTCAATCTTACCGAAGAAGGAACTTTTTCTGGTAAAATCCATACAGAAATTGTCTGAAATGCAAATTTGATTTTTCTGAGGCTTATAGGGTGGAAGGAAATTTTTCTATTGGTAATGGTCCCGGCAACATAAAAGTTTCTCAAAAACCATACTACAATTGGTAAACATCCGATGCAGGTAAATACGATAGAGTTTAAAATTCTTTTTCTAATGGTTTCTCTATTAAGTAATAAAATCGCTACAATTCCACTAAATATCAATACCACTCCTATATATCTGGTAAGAAAACCCAGAGCCATTATACAAGCTGTTGAAATAAGAAAGATAAGCCTGGATTTTTCTATGTATAAGATTAACAAATTCAGTCCTAAAAGGGTAAAGAAAATAAACAATGGTTCACTCCATGCCATTGAATGTATAAAAAGCATATCAACAGATGTCAGCATAAAGATTGACCCAAGTATTGACGTTTTAAGTGATGAAGTATACCTCTTCATCATTAATCCAACCAACATAATATTGGCTCCAAAGAGTAAAGCATTAAGCCATCTCACCACATTTATAAGGTCAAGGCCAAAATACCCGGGTAATGCTATAGATATGGAAAATAATGGTGGATAGTGTGTAATGGGCTCTATTTCACCTGCCCCAAATGATTTACTTATGCCCTGACCGGAAAGCAGATTGCGGGCTCCACCAATATACACTACGGAATCAGGAGAAATACCAACACCATATCTCGTTGCAAATAACATGGTTATAATCCCCATAATGGCAAAAACGCCTATAACAGCTTCTTTTCTGTTCATAGTTTCACCTTCTTTTGATTGTTAACCATAACAACCTTCTTTAATACACATTATCTTGATTCTATAACAGGTTATTCTCTATCTCTTTATGAAATTCATATTACCAATTCTATAAAAATTGTCAATATTTCGCTTTGCCTCAAAAAAATCTTTACGAAATATAAAAAAGGGCCTCACTTTAATATCTTTTTAAAAGCGAAAGGGGACAGGAAACCCGGTGTTAAGCATGGTTGAAAAGCACAGGATAATAAGGAAGTTCAGTAAGGAGTATAACAGGGCATGGAAACGGCTCCGGGTATAATCGTGTTTATGCTTTTATCCATTAAGGCCCATAATTTTTGATAAATTCATCTATCAGAGGCAAAACTGCTGAATTGTAAGGCAACCCATGTCCGCTTTCATTAACTATATGTAGTTCTTTTTCGCCTTTTAGCCATTTATCAAAAATCGCTACATTCTTTGAAGAGAGAATGTCATCGTTTTTTGAAAATATAAGAAGTGACGGTGTAGCAAGTCCTTTTACATATGTAGGTGTATCTCTTACAATCTCCATAATACTTAATATTGCACCTATATTAAAATTATGAAAAACCAAATCATTATTATTGGAATTTCCATTCTTTTTTAAAAGAAAGGCACGTATTTTGGGTTCGTGTCTGAGTATAAGCTCAAGCCCTTTGGCCAACCTGTAAACAGGATTTAAGGCAAGAACCCCCTTTACTGGAAATTTACTTGCAAGATAGAATGCCAGATTTGCACCAATAGAATTTCCTCCTACAAAAATCTCATCAACCTTTTCATTAAACACCAGGAATGATTCTTCTACTCCCATCAGTAATTCCTCTTTGCTCAGTTGAAGCACATCCCTCCAGCAGGTTTCATACTCTCTGGGGCAAAGACCATGCCTTGGTAGATTAGGCGTTTCAACACAATATCCCTTTTCTTCCAGGGACTTTTTCACATAAGCAAGCTCCCCTGAATTCTTTGTTATACCATGAAGAAGAAAGATACCTATTTTGCTACCCATCTTTTCATCCTCCTTTTTTATATTCAACCATAATACAAAAGAAATGATAGATGTCAATCAGTGAATTCAAACTTAAAAATTTTGACAGCTTCACAAATTAACCTATATTTATTGGCATGAAGGTTGCTATACTCACACTTGGGTGCAAGTTGAATCAATATGAGTCAGAGATGGTGAAGGAGATGCATCTGAAAAGGGGTGATACCATTGTCTCCCTCAAGGATGCACCTGACTTGGTGTATATCAATACATGCTCTGTCACGGCAATGGCAGGTCATGAATCAAGAAACCTGTTCCACAGGGCACTCTCAACAGGTGCAGAGGTGAAGGTCATGGGTTGCCATGCAAAACTCTTTCCAGAGGAGTTTGAAAATGCCGCTTTCTTTGACCCAGACACCATAGAGGGAATAAACATCTACCAGGAGAGGATGAGGGCTTATGTTCGGATTCAGAAGGGATGTGAGAATTTCTGCACATACTGTATTGTCCCATATGCAAGGGGTGAAAACAGGTCATTCCCACCTGAACAGATAATTGAAGAAGTGAAAGAAAAAACACGGGCTGGATTTTTTGAAATTATCCTGACAGGCACACACATCGGAAACTATAATTATAAAGGGGTAAAACTCCCCGATCTAATAAAGATGCTCCTTGATGAAAATATTCAGGTGAGGCTCAGTTCCCTCAAACCAGATAATATAAACGATGAATTGATAGAACTTTTTGAACACGAAAGACTTGCACCACATATACACATATCACAGCAAAGCGGGGATAACAGGATACTCAAATGGATGGGGAGAAACTACACAGGGGAGGACACCATAAGGATAGTGAGTGAACTCCGCAGGATAAGGCCAGAAATAAATATAGGTGCTGATTTCATTGTTGGGTTTCCTGGAGAGGATGAGGAAGCATTCCAGAACTCGGTAAGGCTTGTTGAAGAGGCATTTATAACATACCTCCATGTGTTCAGGTATTCACCAAGACCCTTCACCCTCGCCACCCTTCTGCCCAACCAGGTCCACGATTCTGTCAGGAAAATGAGGAGCAAAATATTGAGAAAACTGGGGACAAAAAACAACTTTGAATACAGGAAAACAATGGTGGGAAAGGTCTTCAGGGTGATACCTTCAAGGAAGATGGACTATGAAGATAGGTTGTACTACGGATTCACTCCAAATTACATAAGGGTACTCTTCAGTAAAGAACCGGTTCAAAACCCGGTGGATGTAAAAATCACCCACATAACAGAAGAAAGGACATATGGAGAAAGAGTCTAAGAGGTTCCACATTATAACCTATGGCTGCCAGATGAATCAGTATGACACTGGAATCATTTCAGAGATACTTAAAAATGAAGGATACATTCCGGTGAATAATGAGAGAGATGCAGATATAGTAATACTCAACACATGTGCAGTCAGGGAACATGCAGAAAAAAGGGTGATGGGAAGAATTCACAGCCTTGGAAGACTGAAAAAGCGAAAAAACATTAAGATTGGTGTTGTGGGGTGCATGGCAAAGCGGCTTCCTGAACTCCTTGAAATCCCTGAAGTAGATTTTGTTGCAGGACCAGACGCATACAGAAACCTTCCTGTGATTATTGGAAGGGAAGGAGTATTTGAGGAAGGAAATCCTTTTGAGGACTACAATGAAATCTGGCCCCTGAATGAGGGAATATCTGCATATGTTTCCATATCAAGGGGATGCGACAATTTCTGCTCCTATTGCATCGTTCCCTATGTGAGGGGACCATTAAGGTCAAGGCCCGTTGATACGATACTGGAAGAGGTTGAATACCTTGTGGCTCAGGGTGTTAAAGAAATCATACTCCTTGGTCAGAATGTGAATGAGTACAACTACAAAGGTGTGGGGTTCGCTTCACTCCTTGGAATGGTGGCAGATATAAAGGGGGTTGAGATGTTAAATTTCTTGACATCTCACCCCAAAGATATAGACTATAACATGTTCATGGTTATGGCTGAAAAGAAAAACATGGTAAGATACCTGCACCTCCCTGTTCAGGCGGGGAACAACAGGATATTGAAACTGATGAACAGACACTATACAGTTGAGGAATACAGAGATACAGTGAGAAGGTTGAGGTCAATTCTTCCTGATGTTACGCTCACAACCGACCTTCTTGTGGGATTTCCTGGAGAAACAGAAAAGGAGTTTATGGATACCCTTGCCCTTGTTGAAGATATAAGGTTTGACCATGCATTCATGTTCAGGTTTTCACCAAGACCAGGGACACTTGCAGCACTTATGGAGGACAAACTCACTGATGAAGAAAAGATAAAGAGATTGAGAAAATTGATAGATGTTCAGAACAGAATAATTAGAGAGAGGAACAAAGAAATGCTCGGAAAATCCTTCAGGTGCATTGTTATGAAACCTGCAAAGAAGGGTGGATACCTCTGCAAAACATGGACAGGGAAATACATTGCAGTCAGCGAAAATGTGAATATCGGGGATGTGATTTCAGTTAAAGTAACACACCTCAGAGGTAATACACCTGTTGGTATAACCCAAAAAGATAAGGAGGAGTAATGGGATTTGTTATAATCATACTCACCGCAATCTTTGGCATTATTTTTATCACCATAGGAATACAGAACGGAGGAACAGTGGTTGATGTCTCTGTTCTCAAATGGCACTT
>JAGGTX010000005.1 GCA_021163525.1 Caldifarciminota bacterium | reverse complement strand
TCAAGAAGGAAAGGTGCTGTGCTTGACAAGCCACCCAATCCTGTTATATTTCCATAAAAAAGAAAGGAGGTGAGAGAAAGGTGCCCGCAGTAAAAGTAAGAGAGCATGAGAGCTTTGAGGCTGCTTTCAAGCGTTTTAAGAGGCTTTGCGAACAGGAGAAACTCCTCAGCGAGATAAAGAAACATCAGAGATACGAGAAGCCAAGCGAAAAGAGAAAAAAGAAGATCATTGCAGCAAGAAAGAGAATGTTCAGGCAGAGAAGGATGGGTAAATGAATGACATGGGTGGATATTGCTGTCATCCTTTTCTCCCTCCTGTTTGTTTCATACGGATTCAGAAGGGGTTTTATATTAGAGATTTCTGATATTGCAGGTGTGATTATCTCCTTTTTTTTGACCGCCTACTCACCATTGCCCATAGGGAGTAGGCTTTTTTCTTACCTTTTGAGTTTTGTTCTTTATTTTTTATTAATTCACATCATTTTTCACATAATTTCAAAGATATTGAGGCATACCCCAATTGTTCTTATTGACAGGATACTCGGTATGGTTTTTGGAGCATTAAAAGGGCTTTTCTTTTCCCTTCTCGTTGTGTTTATCCTTACGCTTTTCCCCATAAAATACAAGCCACTCACAGATTCTCTATCATACAGGTATGTCTCCATTTTCACCCCTTATGTTATTTCAAAACTTCCCCATTCCTTCAGGGGGATAGACAGAAAGGCATTGAAGAAACAGTATGAGAAGATTAAAAGAAACACTGGAATTTGAACTTCTCCTGGAAGAGGTCTCAAAATTTTCTCTTTCCGAGGCAGGTAGGAGGGGGTGTCTGGAACTCAAGCCCCTAAAGGACATCAATGAAGTCAGGGATGAGCTGGAAAGGTTAAAGGAGGTTGATGCAATTATTGAGGATATTCCCCTTTTCAGTGGGCTTGACTGGATTCCCGATTTTCTGGTAAGTGATGTGCTTGAACCCGGACATCTGTTAAAAATATCAAAACTTTTAGAGTATACAGAGGAGTTACTTGAATATCTGAAAAAGAGGGATGTTTTACAATTTTTAAGGGTTGCCCTGATTCCACTTCCGGATTTGAAGAATGAAATAATAAACTGCATTGATGATGAAGGAGGAATCAAAGAGGATGCCACACCCGAATTAAAAAGGTTGTTCAATGAATCAAGAAAATTAGAGGGCAAGATAAAGCAGGTTGTGGAAAGGTTTATTGTTGAACATGGGGATGTTTTGCAGGAAAAGATTATAACCCAGAGGTCGGGGAGAAATGTGGTTCCAGTGAAAAAGGGATTTGCCTCAGGGATTGATGGCGTTGTTGTGGATATATCAAGGAGCGGAGAGACAGCATTTGTTGAACCCATGGAGGCAGTTTACCTGAACAATAAATTAGCAGAAACAAGGATTGAGATTGAAAGGGAGAAGCACAGAATCCTTATACATCTTACCTCAATTGTAAAATCCCACAGAGAGGAAATTCTTTCAAACTTCCGTGCTGTTCTTTACCTTGATACGATTGTTGCCCGTTTGCGTTTTATGAGAAAGTATGGTGGTATACTCCCTGAAATACGGGAAAAGAGGGTTGCATTCAGTCTCAGAAAGATAAGGCATCCTTTGCTTGTGCTTAAAGGTTTTGCAGTTCCGCAGGACATCAGTCTTGGAGAGGATTTTAAGACCCTTGTTGTGAGTGGCCCAAATGCAGGTGGTAAGACCGTTCTCCTTAAAACCATTGGTATCGCAATTCTCTCTTTTTTCCACGGTATTCCCATACTTGCTGAGGAAGGAAGTTATATCGGGAATATTAAGAACCTATTTGCAGTGATTGAGGATGAACAGTCAATAGAGGAAGGACTTTCAAGTTTCACATCACACCTGATAAGACTCAAAGAAGTGCTTAAGAATGCAGGAAAGGGAGATGTTGTGCTTGTGGATGAGATTGGTGGTGGGACTGACCCTGTGGAGGGGAGTGCACTCGCAATGTCTGTTCTTGAGGAACTGCACAGACGGGGATGTCTCACCATTGCCACCACCCACCTTTCAGGCCTTAAGTTCTTTGTTCAGAACATTGAAGGTATGGTTAATGGAGCAATGGAATTTAAGGATGGTCCAACATACAGATTGGTTGTTGGACTTCCCGGAGTTTCAATGGCAATAGAGACTGCAAAACTGGTTGGATTACCAATGGAGATACTTGATAGGGCAGAGGAGTATATGAATAAGGAGGAACTTCAGGTAAACAAACTCCTTTCAGAATACCATAGCAGGTTATCCACCATAAAGGAACTGGAGTGTGAACTTGTAGAGAGGGAGAAGGAGATTGAGAGGATTAAATCAGAATACGAGGCAAGATTAAGGGATGTTAAGAAGGAAAGAAAGGAGTTGCTTAAAAGGGCTAAACAGGAGGCAGAGGAAATAGTAAAAGAGGCACGGTCACTCGTTGAAAGAACAATAAAGGAGATAAGGGAGAAGAAGGCAAGCAGGGAATCAATCAAGAAGTATAAGGAGGATTTTGAATCTGCACTTGAGAGGTTCAAAGAGGAAGAGGTTGCTCAAACAGCACCTGAGGTTGAGGATAAACATGAGATAACCATTCAGAGAATAGAACCCCTTG
>JAGGTX010000237.1 GCA_021163525.1 Caldifarciminota bacterium | reverse complement strand
TCAAATCCCTGTAGTATTTCCTCTCCATTTCCTCCTTCAAACTGAAGTAATTCACAATGTTTCCATTGTGTGCAAGGATTATGCCATAGGGTATGCTGACATAGAAGGGTTGTGCATCCTCAGCACCGCCCCCACCAACAGTGGGATACCTCACATGAGCAATTCCAATGTTACCCTTGAGATAGGAGAGGTTCTTCTCATTGAACACATCCCTCACAAGCCCGTTCCCCTTCTTCATGTTGAATCTGCCTGAGTATGTAATCATACCCGCAGAATCCTGCCCCCTGTGCTGTATGGTGAGGAGACCTGTATAGAGTCTCCTTGAAACATCCTTCTCACCTATAAGACCTATAAATCCGCACATATTCCTGTAAACCTCTCTCCAACTGAAATTTTATATCCATTAACAAATGCCAGCGCATCCATCTTCTTTTTACCCTCTGGCTGGACCTCCTTGATGCACACGAGATTCCTTCTGGCTGATACCACAATAAACCCACGAAGGGAGATTACAGTGCCTGGCTCCTTTTCCATGCCCTTTAATGGGATTGCCCTCAGCACCTTCAATCTCTTACCCCTCCAGCATGTGAATGCACCAGGTTTGTAGGAGAGTGCCCTTATCTGGTTCACAACCTGGTTTGCCTCCCTGTTCCAGTCAACAACAAGTTCCCTTTTCTTTATCTTCTTTGCATAGGTTGCCTTTGAGTGGTCCTGCTTCACCCTCTTCAATCGTTTTCCCTCCTCTATCTTCCTTATTACCTTCAGCACAAGTTCTGCACCCTTCTCAGCGAGCCTTGCCTCAAGTTCTGTGAAAACCTCAAATGGAACAATCTTCACAGGTTCCTGCTCCAGTATGTCCCCGGTATCCATACCCTCATCCATCAGGAACACGGTCACACCTGTTACTGTCTCACCGTTCATAATTGCCCTCTGTATGGGTGCAGCACCCCTGTATTTGGGAAGTAGAGAGGGATGTATATTCAGGGGATATTTTATGGATTTCAGGAAGTCCTTTGACAGGATTGCACCGTATGATGCAAGTATAACACCCCTGACCTTCTGCTTCTTTATTTCGGGTATTGCCTCATCAGGGTTGTCAGTCTCAATGCAGGGTATGTTTAATCGGTCAGAAACCTTTTTCACAATGGTTGGAGTCTTCTTTCTTCCCCTCTCTCTTGGTTTCTGTGACCTTGTGATTGTGAGACCAATGTCAACACCTTCTTTGACAAGCCCTTTCAGGATGATTGCAGAGAAGTCAGAGGAGCCCAGGAATGCAAACTTCATTCTTCTTTCTTTTTTATGACACCTGCAATGGCACTCTTGTCAATGATAATCTCTGTTTTATCTGCGATCTTCAGATGCACAACATGGTCTTTAATCTGGGTTATTGTCCCGTGAATTCCGCCGTTTGTTATAATCTTATCACCCTTTTTCAATGCCTTCAACATTGCCTCGTGCTGTTTCTGCTTCCTCTGCATGGGTAAAATCATCAGAACATAGAAAACACCAAGGATGAGTAAAAGAAAGACTATACTGACAGGGTCAAATCCCTTGGCCATCATCTCCTCCTTTCATAGAGTTAATTACACCTTCCATCCATTCCTTAAAATCACCGTACTTTATGTGTCTCCTTGCCTCCCTTATGAGTTCCATGTAGAAGTAGAGGTTGTGTATGGTCCCAAGGTGTCCAGCAAGGAGTTCACCTGTTGTGTAGAGGTGTCTTAAATACGCCCTTGAGTAGTTTCTGCATGTGTAACAGTGGCAATCAGGGTCTATGGGTTTATCATCTTCCCTGTATTTTGAATTCTTTATGTTTATCTTTCCCTTCCAGGTGTAGAGGGTTCCGGTTCTGCCATTCCTTGTGGGTATCACACAATCAAACATATCAATTCCTGAAGAAATTGCAAATAAAATATCCTCTGGCAAACCAACTCCCATCAGGTATCTGGGTTTGTCCTCTGGCAAAAGTTCTGCTGTGTATGCACTGATTTCCCTTATAACGGATGTGGGTTCACCAACTGCAACACCACCAATGGCATATCCATGGAATTCCAGTGGAACAATCTCCTCAACCGCCCTTTTCCTGAGATGGGGATAGGTGCTTCCCTGTACAATACCAAAGAGGAGTCCCTTTTCCTCTATTTTATCATAGTGGATTTTTGCCCTTTCTGCCCATCTCTTTGTCCTTTCAACCGCCTCCTCAGCATACCCTTCACCAACAGGATAGGGTGTGCATTCATCAAGTGGCATCATTATGTCAGAGCCGAGGGCAACCTGTATATCTATCACAGATTCAGGTGTGAACATATGGCTTGAACCATCAATGTGAGAGGAGAAGAGTATTCCGTCATCCTGTATCTTCCTTATCTTTGCGAGTGAGAATGCCTGGAATCCTCCCGAATCAGTGACAATGGGTCTTCTCCATGCCATGAATCTGTGGAGTCCACCCATTTTTTTTATCAACTCTTCACCTGGCCGGAGATGGAGATGGTAGGTGTTTGATATAATCACCTCAACACCGGCGTCCTCAAGGTCTGAAAGTTTCATCGTCTTCACATTCCCCAGTGTTGCAACGGGCATGAAAGCCGGGGTCTTTATCTCTCCATGTTCTGTCTGTATCCTTCCCGTCCTTGCCTTTGTTTCAGGACACCTGTGGTCAAGGTGAAAGATTGACACCTCCAGAAAAAAATTAGAGCGGGCAACGGGACTCGAACCCGCGACCTCGAGCTTGGGAAGCTCGTACTCTACCAACTGAGTTATGCCCGCTCAATAAATATAGTAATTTTATTTCAATCACTGTCAAGAGCCTCATTTCCGTCATTTATCTATACCCAACTGCCACAGAATGAATGCATTTCTAAGTGCAGTATCCTCAAGGGACTTCTTCAAGGGTTTACCAGCACCATGGCCTGCCTGTGGTTCAACATAAAGAAGGACAGGCCTTTCAGGTTTTGCCAGTTCCTGAAGTTTTGCAGCCATCTTCATTGCGTGCATTGGATGAACCCTTGAATCTCCCTCTGCTGTCCAGAATAAAACTGCCGGGTAGGTCTTATCGGGTGATACATTGTGGTATGGAGAATATTTTATCAGGCATTCAAAGTCCTCTTTTTTATCAGGGTTTCCATATTCAGCAGTCCATAGATGTGCAACAAGGAACTTATGGTATCTTATCATATCAAGGAGTGGAACACTGCATACAACCGCTTTGAAGAGGTCGGGTCTCTGAACCATCACAGCACCAACAAGAAGTCCACCGTTTGAACCACCTGAAATAACCAGTTTTTCAGGGGAGGTGTAGCCCTTACCAATCAGGTATTCACCTGCTGCAATGAAGTCATCAAATACATTCTGCTTCTTTGAGAGCATACCATCCCTGTGCCACTCTTCACCATACTCATCTCCACCCCTTATGCCCGGATATGCAAAAACTATACCCCTTTTCAGCAGAGGAACAAGATTTCTCATAAAATAGGGGGATATACCCACACTGAAGCCACCATAACCTGTGAGAAGAACAGGATTGCTTCCATCAAGTTTTATGCCCTTTTTATGGAGAATGAACATGGGTATGCTTGTTGAATCCTTTGATTTGTAAAAGACAAGTTTCTGCTCATATTCTTCTGGATTGAAATCACCTGTTTCCATCTCCCAGATAACATGCCTCTCACCTGTATCAAGGTTGTATGTGAAGATAATGGGTGGCTGGAGTATTGATTGATACCTTACTATCACAACAGGGTTGTCCCATTCACCACTCACACCTGCAACCCCCTTCCCTGGCAGAGGGATGTCACCCATGAATTCACCATCAGGTTTATACACAAGAAGTTTTGTGTATGTATCCTTTTTAACAATGAGGACTATCCTCTTTCCCAGTATCCTGAAATATTCAATCACAAAATCCCTTTCGGGTATTATTTCCTTCCAGTGTTCCTCATCTATTGAATCCACAGGGATTGACAGTATTCTTCCCTTAGGTGCATTGTATGTGGTCAGGACTATAAAATGTCCATCAAGGTGGTCAACATCGAAGAAACCGTTTTTACCCACGAAAAGCGGTGTAAACTCTCCAGAGGAATTCATGCTTCTGAAATACACATCGTTTTTTATCCATCCATGGGAAACATTGATAAATAGATACTCCCTGTCAGATGATGCGGAAACATCAGGGATTTCTGTTTCAGAGAACCCTTCACCAAAGATATATTTATCCTTTTCATAGGGTTCCCCAAGTTTGTGGAAGTATATGTGGGGAAGGTATTTTTCACGGGATGTATTCCTTGAATAATAGAACCCTGAATTGTCCGGTGTCCACACAAGGGAAGCCCACTTTGTATTGGGGATGGTGTCTGGAAGCATCCTTCCCGTATCAATCTCCTTCACATAGAGTGTGCTGTTCTCTGTTCCCCCTTCTGATTTTCCAAAAGCAATATATTTACCGTCATGGGATACCCGATACCAGTCAAGGGATACAAGTCCACTCCTGCTGAATTTGTTAGGGTCAACAACAACCTTCCCCTTTGAAACATC
>JAGGTX010000113.1 GCA_021163525.1 Caldifarciminota bacterium | reverse complement strand
GGGTTATCTTTTGTCATCATATACTTGAGTCTATAAGATTGATAGAAGAATATACCAGAGGTAAAACAGAAAAAGATTTTGTTTTATCTCCTCAACTTCAGGATTCTGTCATTAGAAGAATTGAAATAATAGGAGAAGTTGGGAAGTGGTTATAAGAGACCTTCCTGAATTGAAGAAGAAAATTGTAAAAGTTCTTGAACAGGAAGGAGAAAGTTTTTAATTTTTGTCTCAGAGAGTCCTGGGTGCACAATCTTTTTTTCTGGGGAGGTTAGGTTTTGTCAAGACCCTGTTAAGGAATAAGAGTGGTTAGATTGGGTATTAGTTTTTTAGGTGGGGGAATAGGTTAACGTAAAGGCTAACGCAAGGGTTAACGCAACCCCCTCAGGATATAATAACTCAAGGTATTCTAAATAGTAACCACAATCGGGAATATGAAGGTTGACACGGTGTCTTAAGAAGGTAAAATTATACAAAAAGAAGGAGGCTGTATGGACTGGAGAAAACATATTGAGGCTAAACCTGATATAATGCTTGGGAAACCAGTTATTAAAGGAACCAGAATACCAGTGGAGATTATTCTTCGCAGACTGGGAGAAGGTGCAGATATAGAAGAAATCCTGAAGGCATATCCTGGACTTACAAGGGACGATGTTCTTGCATGTATAAATTATTCTGCACAGGTTATTGCTGAAGAGGAAATAGTTGTTCCCTGAACTCATTATTGATGAAAGTGTTAATTTTGAGATAGTTGAATATTTGCGGGATAATGGATTTAATGTGTATCCAATAATTGAGAAAAATAGAGGATGTTCTGACGGCGAAGTGATTTCTATAGTAAAAGAAAGGAAAGGGGTGTTGCTAACGGAAGATAAAGATTTTGGAGAGTGGGTTTATGTTCACAGAGAGAGAATAGGTGTGATTTTTCTAAGATATAGAATAGAAGAACTAAAGGATATAAAGAAGGCTGTTATTTCAGTTTTAAAAAGTTTGAGGGTAAAATTTCCGGTAAGTTCGTGGTTATAACAAGTAAAAAAATACGCATAAGAAATATTTAATCTTAAATTTTTTCTCTTCAGGGACCTTAGGTTGAAAATTTGACAGTTTGATTCTCTCTTTTCGGTTTTTCTCCTCTTTAAAAGCCTGTCAAGTTCCACACTGGGGTTGGGATGGGAACATTTGGGTGGGCAGGGTATCTAATAGGAAAACAGGAGGTGATTATGGTTCTTTTGATAATAGGAGCAGTGATGACACTATATATGGGAGATGTGAAGATCAGGAGAAACGGAGAGGTCCTTGACCCTGTTCTGAATATGGAGCTCTCTGAAGATGATACAGTAATTACAGGTTCAGGGGCAAAGGCAGAGATTATGGAGAAGGATTCAAGTATTATTGTCCTGAATGAGAACACCACATTCACAATCGTTGAGGAGAGGGCCCGGAGGCACTTTTTCCTCTCATGGGGTAGTGTATGGGCTAAGGTTAAAAAACTCGCTGGATGGAACTTCCAGATTGAATCCCCTGTTACGGTTGCGGGTGTGAGGGGAACAGAGTTCTTTGTGTGTTTCACTGATGACAGCTCACAGGTTGGTGTTGTTGAAGGGAAGGTTGATGTGCTTGATAAAAAGGAAGGCAAACACTACATCCTTGATAAGATGAAGCTGTATAAGAGGGCGAAAAAAAGGGTCATTATAAGAAAAATAAAAAAGATAAATAGATGGGCCGAGTGGAAGAAGAAAGACCTTGACCATGTTATAAAACTTGCAGAAAAGGGGAATCTTCAGGCAACCATTATTGCAGAGGCCCTATCAAAGAGGATAAATACTCCAGATGCACTCCAGAGGATTAAGGCCCTCAGGGCAGAACAAAGTAGGGGAACAGAAGGTAAACTGATGAGGACTGTTTTCAGGATTAGGGCACTTGAGGCAGATGTATCACTCATGGAAAGAAAAGTCAGGAGGATCGGGAGTGGTATGGGAAGGCTGAAAAATCTCATTGGTTCTGGCAAATTCAAACTTGCAAGGACGGTTGCATCAGAACTGGAAAACAGAATAAGTGCCAGTATCCCCGAAACCTTTGAAATTGAGGCAAGGGCAAAGAGGATTTCACAGGACCTCCGTCTTCTTCTCAAGGAGTTAAAAGGTGTTGATGACCAGAAAGTAAAGGCAAGGATTAAGAAGGAGATAATGAAGAATATAAAAAGGGTGTCTGTTGCACGTGCAAGGATAAGGTCTCAAAGGAAAAGGCTTGAAAGGTTCAGGAACCTTTTAAACAAACTCAAAAAGGCAATTAAACCCTAAAAAGGAGGTGCTTTATGAAGAAGTTTTTTATCATCATGGGACTTGCTGGTATTCTTTTCATGGGATGCTCCAGGGAGACAGACGAGACAGCGATTGAGACCCTGATAACCGATGTGTACTCTGACCTTTTCTCAATTGAAGATGACTACCAGAAACCAGAAGGTGACAGCGTTGCATCCTCCCAGAAAAAGGATTACGCCTTTGTGTTCTGGTGGAGAGAACTTCAGGATGTCTCAAGGAACATAAACATCAGCATTGATGGAGACAGTGCTTTTGTAACAATCACCAAGGAACTCACAGGTATTATGCATAGGTATCCTTCAGACACATGGCCTCCAGATGATTCTATACTGATTGATAAACCAAAGGATTTTCAGGACAACGCTACGAGATATGTTGTACTTAAGAGGAATGGTAATCCCAGGATCCACCGGGGATGGAGGATTGTTGCTGTTTCAGGTGCAAAGATTCTTTCACCCACAAGACCATTCTGGATTGATTCTGTGAAGATTGTTTCTAAAGACTCATCCTTAATCTACACGGCTAAAGACCCCCTTGAACTGGTGAACATTGACAGTATAATGAAGATAGAGAGGCTTGGAGAGGCAACCATATCTGTCTATACCTCACCAGACAGTGTTAAGGTATGCGTATTTGTTCATACAAGGGGATACAAGAGGGTTCATAGATACAGAATTATGGAAAATGAACCTGGTGTTTACTGTGGAAGATGGTGTGCCTCACCCATGGAGGGAAGGAGGAGGCTTGGAATTGATGTGCTTACCTATGAGACGATATTCAACGATTCCACCGGGTATGAAGGAGAAGGATGGATAATACCGTATGAATCAACAGGAGAATAGGAGGGGAGATGCCTCCCCTCCTCCCTTTGAGGAACTGGTAAAAATGTATTCGGAGAGAATCTTCAAACTGGTTTACAGCAGAATAGGTGATTATCATGACACCATGGATGTGGTTCAGGAGATTTTTTACAGGGCATACAGAGGGTATTCCTCTTTCAGAGGGGAGGCACAGCCCTTTACATGGCTCTACAGGATCGCATTGAACACAACAAGCAGGTATCTGTCAAAACTTGGAAGAAGGAAAGAGGTTTCACTTGAAAGGGACTTTGTTCATATGGATGACCCCCAGGAAAGGGTGGAACTGGATGAGGAGAAAATGAAATTGAGGAAGATGCTCACCAAATTGAATGATGAACACAGGACCATCCTGTTCTTAAGATACTATGAGGGGCTTGATTATAAAGAGATCGCAGATATACTTGGTATTCCTATGGGAACTGTCAGGTCAAGGCTTTCAAGGGCAAGGACTACCCTTGAAAAACTGATGGAGGCTTAAAATGGAATGCAGGGAACTCACGGATGAATTGCTTCAGGCATACATAGATGGAGAACTTGATGAAGTTACAATGAGGAAGGTGGAGGAACATCTGAATACCTGCCCTTTATGCAGGGAGAGATACAAAAGGGGCATGGAGATTGCTGAGCATCTGAAGGAAGGCTTCCATGTTGAACCACCTGAAAACCTCTCAGATATTATTTTAAACAATGTGAAGAGAAGGGCTTACAGAAGAAAAACCACACTTGCCCTTGCTGCATCCATTGCATTCATCATCGGCCTGATGTTCTTTGCCCTTCCAAAAGGAGGAAGGGAAACTGTGCAACAGCAAAAACCTGTATGCAAAGAGAAGGTTGAAATTGTTCAGAAAACCCAAATACCTGAAGAGCAGGTAATTCCTCAGAAGAAAACCACCAATAAAAAACAGCCTTTGACCACTGAAAAAGGCGATACTTCAAATATATACCTTGTTTTTCCAGATGAAGGTGATGTGATTGAGGAAACAGGTGAGATCGTTTTTTACCTGAACCGTGACATTGACAGGATTGTTTTCAATGTTGATGGGGTTGAGTATGTCCATAATGGTGGAAAGGCAGGTGACATTATAACAATTCCATTCTCACCTGAAGAGCCTGGTCCACACAATCTAAAAATTGTAAAACCCATTGAAACAGCGGTGGTGTTCTATTCATTGGGAGAGGTGTGAGATGCTTTACATTTTAATATCACTCCAGCTAATTGTATCACCGGACCCTGTAAAAACAGATATTTCAACCCCTGTAAAAATTACAGTGTCAACCGATGATGGAAGGCCTGTCCATGGTTTAAAATTTGTTGTTAAACCATCCTCACTGGGAGAGGTCAAAAATGGCATCTTTATCCCATCCTCAACTGGTAAGGGCATCATCCTCTGCATGGGAATGGTGGATGGAAGGGCCTTAAAAAAGCCCGTATATCTGATAATAAATGAGGAAGCCACTGGAAAAATCACTCCCGGAAGTGCGAGGGTGGGTATTGGAGAATCTGTAGTATTCACGGTTACAGGTGGTATTGTTAAGAAGTGGAAGGTTTTTCCACAAACCCTTGGAACAATCAAACAGGGTAACTTCACTGCAAAACAACCGGGAAGGGGAAAGATTGTGGCGGTGCTTGAAGACGGAAGGGTTCTCACTGCAACGGTTATTGTTGGAAATATCACAGGCAGAATAAAGGTCATTCCATCATTTGCAATGGTTGATGTTGGTGGAACAGTCACCTTAAAAACAGAGAAAATAATAGAAAACCCAAGGTGGAATGTCTTCCCTGAAAGGATTGGGGATGTGAATCAGAACGGTGTATTTACTGCAAAAAGCCCTGGAAGGTGCATGGTTGTGGTGAGAGGCAGATTGGATAAAAGGGAGGTTGTGGGCCGTGCAGTGATAATTGTAAGAGGGGGTGGAGTAAAACTCATTCCTAAAAGGGCAATCCTGAAGACAGGAGGAACAGTAAAGTTCACAGTGTTTGATAATAATGGTAATCCTGTTAATAATATTAAATGGAAGGTGGTTCCAAGGAAAATAGGTAGGATATCCCCTGATGGAATGTTTACACCCCTTGTAAGGGCAGGAAGGGGTAAGGTTATTGCCATACTTCCAAAGGGATATTCAAAAAGGGTCCTGAGTGCACCGGTATTCATTATTCCTGACAGGAATGTCTATATCAGAATATCACCACCATTTGTTCATCTGGACAATCCAGGTCAAACAGTACGGTTTTATACTGAAATAAAGGGTATATCCATGAATGAACGTGTAAAATTCAGTGTTTATCCTGAAGACCTTGGCACGATAACAGAGGATGGGGTATTCACCGCAAAGAGGGAGGGTGCGGGCGTTGTTATCGCAAAATTAAGGGGAAATCTTCCGGTAAAACCCGCTCGTGCTGTTGTCATAGTTGGGGAAACAGGTTCAATCTTAAAGGTGTCACCATCCAATCCAACCCTCAAACAGGGGGAAAAAATCCATTTTATTGCCTCTCCATCCACCCCATTACCATCGGGGATAAGGTTTATATGGAGGGTCATGCCCTTCTATCTTGGTAAAATACAGAAAAATGGAACATTCATTGCTGGAAAGGTTCCAGAGGGACACGCCATGATGCTGGGAAAGGTTGTTGTTGTTGGGGTAAAGGATGGGAAGATATGCTGTTATGGTGAAACCACTATCACTGTGAGGAGGTAAAGAACCTTTTCCTTATGTGAAGACCGAGAAGTATCACTGAAGCGAGCATAAAGAATGCAGAACTCGTAATGAAGGCAGTTATATCAGAGAAATGGGTCATTATAAAATATCCAAGTGGTGGAGCAAACAAACCCCTTATACCTGTAAGTGTCACATGCACACTCTGTAAAACTGCTGCATCCCTATCCCCTGCAAAATAGATTGAACCAAGGCTCCACACTGTATTTACACCTGCCATTCCAATTGAATAGACCATATAGGAGATGTAAACAATCATCTTCGGGTCAAGAATCCTCTGGAAGATGGACAATGAAAGCAGAATGGGATAAATCCCAAGAATAAAGAATGAAAGGGATGTGTAGGGCACTGGATTTATCCTTGTAAAATAAAATCCTGCAAAGGGTAAAAGTATCATCATAAATACTTGACCAATAAAGAGCCTTGCAAAGGAAATCTGGGTATAGGTCATGTTCAGTTTATCAACCAGAAACTGGGGGATGACTGGCATCAACATCAAAAAACCCGTGCCATAAATCATGAATGCGACCTCATAGATGAAGAAATCCCTATTCTCCTTAAATTCCCGGATGGTCTCAATAATGGGCTTTATCAATGGATGCACCTTTCCTGCCCTTTCCTTCTTTGGCTTCACCCTGATCGGGATTTTAGAGAGAAAGAGAACAGAAAAGAATCCGGAAATTCCACAGATTGCATAAATAGGCTTGAAGAGATATTCATTCTGGTCAAGCAGTTTACCAATTGTGATTGATGAGATGATTATTCCAAATGTATTGATTGCAATTGAAATGCCAAAGAGTATTCCCCTCACATCTTCCCTGTAATTTTCCTGGAATATTGAATTCTGAACCGGTATTATAAATGCATTGAAAGAGTAAACAAAGATAAGGAGAATCAGGAGGTGGACACCGCTCTTCACAAAGAAAACACTCAGGAGTGTAAGCCTCCCAAGAAACGCTGCAAGAACAAAAAGATTCTTCCTGTCCTGCCTTCCCTCAATATAGTTCCCCCAATAGATTGAAAAGAGGTTTGCCACGGGCCACACCATTGAAATAAATGTAATCACAAGGTTTGAGGAATGAAGTGCCTTTCTTGAAATAATCTCCTGGAGCCAGAGTCCCCCATACATTATCCCATTCAGGAGGGAGTAGGCAGCGTGGTACTTAAATGTCTCTCTTTCCAGCCTGTTCAGTTTGAGCATAAAAAAAGCCCCGCCTCAGGGCGGGGCAATCAAAAACCGATTTTTATCCTTTCTTCTTTGTCGTTTTCTTTGTTGTCTTCTTCGCTGCGGTTGTCTTTTTCTTTGTGGTTGTTTTCTTCTTCTTTGTGGTGCTTCCTTTTGGCCTTCCTCTCTTCTTCCTGGGTTTCTCTTCCTCCACCTTCTCCTCGGGTGGGGTTATCTCTATCTCCTCTGCCTCGAATGTCTCCTCCTTCATCTCAAGCAGGTTCTTCTCATCCTTGAGTTTCACGAGTATGGTATAGATTATAGTCTGGCCTGATCCAAAAACAGAGACACCATAACCCACAATGAGGAAGGCTATTGCATAGAAGGACATACCCAGAAGGAATGCACCAAACTGTGTGGTAACACCTGGATAAGTTTTCAGTGCACCAAGGGCAAGGAACTTTCCTGGTGCAACGAGTGATGGGAACCACCTGAGTAAAAATGTTGGAGCAAAAGGCAGGTAGAGATACCACTTACCGTTGTTCCACATTACATCCCACCATCCCCTTGGACCAGCCCAAACACCAAGGGCCCACTTTGTGAGTGAAAGACTGTATTTCATCAGGAGTGCAAAAACGAACATGGCAAGAAATGTGCAGAGACCCAGGATAAATTCCCAGAGGAAGAATCTCCATGTCTGGTCATAAAGAACACTGAATCCCTCAAAGAGTGTGTCAAAGGTATCACTCTCTGTTGTGGCAACAATCGCAGGTCCAATCACACTTACCACAAATAGCACAATTGAGAGGTAAACAACGAAGAAGGCACCACCAAAAATGGGTAAACTCATAAGCCCTATGAGTATCTGTCCAACATGGGGAATCCTGCCAACAAGGCCAAAGAGAAGACCCACGAGGATGAGTATTGCAATAAAGATTATAAGATAGATCGGGGAAAGGAAGGTTCCTTTCCAGTTTTTCAGGGCAAATTTCCATGCCTCTTTTGCCTCATAGAACTCATCCCCTCTCAGCCTTTCATATGTAACCTTTGAAATGGCAGTAAGGGTGACAAAGTAAAAGAATGTAACAATTAATGCACCAATACCCCAGAGTAGCCATCCGTACCATGTGAGCTGTGCATTGTAGAATGGCCATGGTATGAACCTATAAGTTTGCCATATGTTTTTAAATGACCATCCACTTACAAGAAAGCCTGCATAGGAGAATATGACATAGAAGATAAAGGCCAAAAGAATTCCCCTGAATGCAAGCCATACCTGCTTTGGAGACGCACCAAACCTCACAGCCCTGAAGACATCCTTATAAGTAAACTCAAGGCCCACATTTCACCTCCTTTCTTTTTTTTGATACACTATACATTTATCGGGAAATTTTGTCAAGGGTATTCTTTATAAAAATATTATCCTTCCAACCTGATAAATAATCACTGCCATCAACCATCCGAGAACAAGGGTATAGGTTGTGGTGAACAATGCCCATTTCCATCCAGCCTCCTGTTTTATTGCAGCAATTGTGGCAACACAGGGAATATAAATCAGGCTCATCACCATAAATGCATATGCAGAAACAGGATTGAAAACACTGGAAAGGGCCGTTTTAAGATTTATGCCAAAGAGTGCACCAAGTGTGCTAACAACCTGCTCCTTTGCCATAACCCCTGCAAGGAGTGCAACCGCTGCCTGATAGAAACCAAAACCAGCTGGTTTAAAGATAGGGGCAATAATCTGGCCAATCCTTCCAAGATAAGAATTCGCAGAGCCATACTCAACACCAGGGGGAAGGGATGATAAAATCCATACAACAATAACAGATGCAAAAATAAGGGTCCCTGCCTTTTTTAAGAACAGATATGACCTGTGCCATGAAATTCTGAGTATGTTTTTTATCACGGGCATGTGGTAGGGAGGGAGTTCCATTATGAGATGGGTCTCTTCCCCCTTGAAGAAAAGCCTCTTGAAAATGTTTCCCATTATGAAGGCAAGCAGGATTCCAAGGATATATAATGAAAAAATCACCAGGCCCTGATTCTCTGGGAAAAATATCCCTGCAAAGAGTATGTAAATGGGAAGTCTTGCTGAACAACTAACCAGTGGATTGATAAGGATGGTGAGTATTCTGTCCTTATGGGTGTCCAGTGTCCTTGTGGCAAGTATTGCAGGGACATTGCAACCAAAGCCCAGAACCATGGGGATGAAACTCTTGCCATGCAATCCCATCTTATGCATAATCTCATCCATAACGAATGATGCCCTTGCCATATATCCTGTATCCTCAAAAAATGCAATGATAAAGAACAGAAGAAAGATATTAGGAAGAAAGGATACGATTGAACCCAAACCACCTACGAGACCATCCCTTATGAAAGAAATCACTATAGGTGACACATCCACACTCTGGAGAAATATGGAAAGCCTCTCCCCAAGCATATCAAAACCAGTTGATAACAGTTCTGAAAGGGGCGCACCAAACTTGAACACAATCTGGAATGTGAGGAACATAAAGAGGAGGAAAAGGGGAATCCCCAGGAACCTGTTGGTTAAAATCCTGTCAATCCTATCGGAGAGGTAAATCCTATCATGGAGGGTGGCAATATTCCTGATACATTCCTTCACAATACCGTGTAGATAACCGAACCTTCTTTCTGTGATACATGTGCCCAGGTCCATCCTTGCAAGACTTCTTGCCTTTTCCAGTAAACAATTGATCTTCTCCCTTGAACTTAATTTGTTAACCTTCTGTATGAATTCAGGGTCTTCCTCAAGAAGTTTCATTCCAAAGAAGAGTGGGGGATAATCTATATCCTCTTCCTGGAGCAGCTCCATAATTGACTTTAATATATTCAGAAATCCCTCCCCAAGATAATAGGGGAGTTTCACCTTTTGTTCCCCAACCCCCTCCACTATTTTCTCCTTCAGGATGTCAATACCTATACCCTTATTACCTACGGTTGGAATCACCGGCACCTTTAGTGCGGTCTCAAGGCAATGCACCCTTATCTTCATACCCCTTGACTCTGCAACATCCATCATATTGAGAACAACAATCACTGGAAGTCCAAGTTCCCTTATCTGG